>JANNEX010000450.1:0-4355 GCA_031379155.1 Rubrivivax sp. | reverse complement strand
CAAACGCTTGAGCATGGGCGTGACCACAGGAATGGTCAGCATGGTGCTGAGCACCGCCATCAGCAACAGCGCGGTGAAGGTCTCGCTGGTGATGATCTGTTTGTCCAGCAGCACATTGGCAAAGATGATCATGATCAGCGCCTTGGTCTGCAACAGCCAGCCAATCAGGCTGGCCTCACCCGGCTGCCACTTCAACCAGCGCCCGGCGATCTGGAGGCCAATCAACTTGCCCGTTATGCTGGCCAGCAGCAGCAGGGCGGCGGCGACAAACACGGTCCAGCCGCCCAAGTCCCAGGTGGTGCGCAGGCCAGTGCTGAGGAAGAACACCGGCATCATCACCAGCAGCACATGGTGGCGCAGCAGGTCCATCTTGTCGCGGTCAAACCAGTGGCTGTCGACGACCGCGCCGGCCAGGAAAGCGCCGACCATGAAGTGCAGGCCGCACCAGTCGGCACCCAGCGCGCAGGCCAGCAACCACACCAGGGCCACGTACCAGCGGTCAGTCTCGCTCAGGGCTTGCATGAGGCGGCGCATGAGCAGCGCCAGCAGGCCAAACGCGGCCAGAAAAAAGGCCTGCTTGCCCACCCTTGCCCAGTCCATCAGGATGAGCGCCAGCACGCCCCAGATGGCAATGTCGTCCAGGCTGGCGTAGCGCAAGATGCGCTGGCCTATGGGCAGGCGCAGGATGGCCAGCTTTTCCATCAGCAGAATCAGGATGGGCAGGGCAGTGACCGCGCAGGACATGCCCACGCCCAGCACAAACTGCCAGGTCAGGGCCTTGGGGCCCATCCAAGCGTCGGCGCTGGCCAGCATGATCAAACCCGCCGCACAACCAAACAGCAGCGGCATGCCCAGCGCCAGGCCAGCGGTGATGCCACTTTCACGCCGGTGCTGCCAGGCCTGCCTCAGGTCAAGTTCGATGCCGGCGATAAAGACAAACAGCGTCACCGCCCACCAGGCCACACCGTTCAGGCTTTGGATGACACCGGGGGTGAAGACAAAGCGGTAGTAGTCGGGGAACAGCGCGCCCAGCACACCCGGCCCCAGCACGATGCCGGCAATGATCTGCACCACCACCAGCGGCGCCCAGTAGTCGGTGCGCGCCAGCCGCCACACGGCATAGGGCAGGGTGAAGACGATGAGCATCGCCACCAGAAAGAGTTCGGTCGTGTTCATGGGCCGTGGCCAGCGTCGAGCTGAAAAGGCGGCAATTTACCTGAGCAAGGCCTGCGAGCGGCGTCGCTGAGGGCATGTTGCCGGCAGCACCAGAGCACCGCAGAAGCGCGCCGTTGCCAGCGCCCGGTGCATGGCGCACCAGGCTGGTGTGTTTGCTTCAATACGCAACAACATTGAATTGTTTGCTCCAAAAGTCTAAGATCGTGCCCGTCATCGTGCCCATGCCTCTTTTCAAACCCAGGAGCCCTTCGCCATGAAACTCAAGCAGTTCGCCGCCGCCCTGTCGCTGCTGGCCGCCGTGGCCAGCAGCCCCGCTTTTTCCGCCGAATGGGTGGTGGGCGCCAACATCGGCAACGTGCCCTGGGAATTTGCCGACGCCCAGGGCAAGTTCGTCGGCTTTGAGGTTGACCTGGTCAATGAAGTGGCCAAGCGCAGCGGCAACACGGTGAAGATCGAGAACATCCCCTTCAACGGCCTGTTCCCGGCCGTGTTGTCGGGGCGCATACAGATCGCCATTTCTTCCATCACCATCACCACCAAGCGGCTTGAAACACTGGCCTTTGCGCAGCCTTACTACGACAGTGACCAGTCGCTGTCGGTGCTCAAAGGCTCGGCCATCAACGGCCTGGCTGACCTGGCGGGCAAAGCGGTGGGCGTGGACACGGCGTCCACCGGCGACATCTGGGCCACCGAGAACACGGCCAAGTACAGAATAGCCAAGATCTCGCGCTACGAAGGCCTGGCGCCGGCCATGCTGGACCTGGCGGCCGGCCGCATCGACGGCTACATCAGCGACATCCCGGCGGTGGAGTACTACATCAAGGACAAACCGCAGTACCGCGTGGCCGGCCGCATCCCCACCGGCGAGCGCTACTCCTTCATGTTTGCCAAGACCTTTGCCGACACCGCCAAGATCAACGACACGCTGACGGCGCTGAAGAAAGAAGGCTTCATCGCCAAGACGCACCAGAAGTGGTTTGGCACCTTGCCGCCGGCTGACTCAGCCACGGTCAAGGTGCTGGATATGCCGAAGTGAAAGCGCCGAAGTGAAAGCGCCGAAGTAAAGGCGCCGAAATAAAAGCGCCCAAGCAAAGACACGCGGCTGCCGGTGGATGATCCAGGTTGCCCATGGACCTGATCACCACCTTCTTCAACTGGAGCGTGCTGCAAGGTGCGCTGCCGCTGCTGCTCGAAGGCCTGGGCATCACCGTGCTGCTGGGCGCGGTCAGCATCGTGGCCGGCTCGCTCAGCGGCCTGCTGATGGCCTTGCTGCGCATCTACGGCTGGGCGCCGCTGCGTGCGGCAGCGCGCGTCTACATCGACGTCTTTCGCTCGATACCGCTCTTGGTGCTGCTGGTGCTGGTGTACTACGCACTGCCCTTTGTCGGCATCAGGCTGTCGTCGTTTGCCTCGGCCACACTGGCGCTGTCCATGGTGTCTTGCGCCTACACGGCCGAGATCTTTCGCGCCGGCATTGAAGCCTTGCCCAAGGGCCAGTTTGAAGCCGCTGCCGCCATCGGTTTGAACTTCTTTGACACGATGCGGGACGTGGTGCTGCCGCAGGCGTTGCGCATCGTCACGCCGCCTTTCACCAGCAACTGCATCAATGTGCTCAAAGACACCGCGCTGGCCAGCGTGGTGGCCATGCCCGACTTGCTCAAACAAGCCACGCAGGCCCAGGCCCTGGCCGCCAACCCGACGCCGCTGATTGGTGCGGCGCTGCTGTATCTGGCGCTGCTGTTGCCGCTGGTGCGGCTGGTCGGTTACTTCGAGGCGCGTCACCGCGCTGCGACTGCATAGCGGCCAGCATGAACGCTCTCATCGACATCCGCAAGCTGCACAAATCCTACGGCGCCTTTGAAGCGCTGCGCGGCATTGACTTGCAGATTGCGGCCGGTGAAGTGGTGGTCATCGTCGGCCCCTCAGGCTCGGGCAAATCCACGCTGATCCGCTGCATCAACCTGCTGGAAAACTACCAGCGCGGTGACATCTTTGTCGACGGCGCGCGTGTGCAGCGTGGCAAGGCCCTGGCCACCGTGCGTGCCGAAGTCGGCATGGTCTTTCAAAGCTTCAACCTCTTCCCGCACCTGAGCGCGCTGCACAACGTGGCGCTGGGCCCTTTGCGCGTGCGCGGCATGACACGCGTGGCCGCCGATGCGCGGGCCACTGCGCTACTGGCCAAGGTGGGCCTGGCCGAGCAAGCGCACAAATTGCCGGGTCAGTTGTCGGGCGGCCAGCAGCAGCGCGTGGCCATTGCCCGCGCGCTGGCCATGGAGCCCAAGGCGCTGCTGTTTGACGAGCCCACGTCAGCACTGGACCCGGAAATGGTGGGCGAAGTGCTGGCTGTCATGCAAGCGCTGGCGCACACCGGCGTGACCATGCTCATCGTCACGCACGAGATGGGTTTTGCACGCCGCGTCGCCGACCGCGTGATCTTCATGGAAGCCGGCCTGGTGGTCGAACAAGCCGCGCCTGAAGCTTTTTTTGGCGCGCCGCGGGAGAAGCGCACACAAGCCTTTTTGCAAGCCATTCTTCAACACTGAGCCCACATGCCTGATATGCCCGAGCTCAATCTTCAAAACATCCGCGCCGCGTTTCCGGCTCTGGCCGGCAGCACCGTGTTCATGGACAACGCCGGCGGCTCGCAGGTGCTGGCGCGTGTGGCCGACCGTGTGCGTGACTATCTGTTGACCAGCAGCGTGCAACTGGGCGCAAGCTACGGCGCGTCACAAACCGCGGGCGAAAAGGTGCTGGCGGCTCGGCGCGCCGTGGCTGAGCTGATCAACGCGCCTAACGATGAAAGTGTGGTGATGGGCGGCGCCACCACGGCGCTGATGTTCATGCTGACCCAGGCCTTGCTGGGCGGCATCAAACCCGGCGACGAAATCATCGTCACCGACACCGACCATGAAGCCAACATCGGCGGCTGGATGCGCCTGCGGCAAGTCGGCGCGGTCATCAAGGTCTGGCGAATCAGGGCTGAGACACTCACGCTGGAATTGTCTGACCTTGACGCGCTGCTAGGCCCACGCACCCAGTGGCTGGCCATGACCTGGGCTTCCAACATCCTGGGCAGCATCAACCCGGTGGCCGAAGTGGCGCGGCGTGTGCGCGCTGCTGGCGCTCAGCTGTGTGTCGACGCCGTGGCCTACGCGCCGCACCGCCTGGTGGACGTTGGG
>JANNEX010000207.1:0-3826 GCA_031379155.1 Rubrivivax sp. | reverse complement strand
GGCACCAGGCGCAACGCCGCTTGGCCCAGCAGTTGGTGGGCGCGTGCCGATGGGTGCAGCGCGTCCGAGAACAGCGACACCGCGCACGACGCGCCATTGGAAAAGGCAAAGCCCGCGCAAGGCGCAAGCGCGTTGGTGATGCCAAAAGTGGCGCCGCCGTTTTGCAGTGCGTCGGCGCGCACCGCAGCGCCAATGCCGGCCATGTCCAGGAAGTCCACATCCAGGCCCGCAAAAGCGCCTTCCAGAATCGACTCGAAGGTCGACATGATCAGGTTGAAGCGGTTGGTGACGTCGGTGGACTCTGCCGTCACGCCCAGCAGGGCCGCTTCGGGTGTGGCGCCCAGGTCAGGCAGGTTGGAAATCAACACATGCTTGGCGCCCTTGGTCGCCAGGGCGCCCACCGCCGTGAAGACGTTGTTGGCCGCAGCCGCTGCAGCTGCTTGGCGCGTGGCTGCCGTGTTGCCGGGGGCAGAGCGCGCGTCGCGCAGGTCATTGCCGCCGGCCACCACCACGTACAAGGCGTTGACATCAGCCGTGGCGTGGCCCGGGCCCCAAATGCCACCCACCTGGGCCAGCAGGCCCGGGGGCGCATTGCCTGTGCCCGAGCGCGCGCCGGCAAAAGCGTAGTTGTTGCCGCCCACCAGGTAGGGGTTGGCGTTGCCCGTCAGGCCCAGGCCGGTGGCCAGCGTTTCCACCCACAGCGGGCCGTCGGAGAAACGGCCGTTGAAGTAGGGCTGGCCAGCGGGCGGCTGTGCGCCGCCGGTCAGGATGGACAGGTTGCCGGTGTCGGACAGGCTGTCACCAAAGACCACCATCTGGGTGTAGGGGCCAGCGTGGGCGGGCAGGCTGGCGGCGAGCACGGCAGCCGTGCCAAGCAGGCTGGCCAGACGTCGAAAGTTCAAGTGAAAAGTGAATGACACAGAGTCCTCGGTGCAAAAGTTGCGGTTGCGTCGAAGTTATCACCGCACCCCTTTTTGCAGCAGGGGGTTGCTGCCTGTGTCGCGGGAAAGCCCGGCCCTGCAACCCCGGGGGGGAAGGCGCCGGCAGGCCTTATTTGGCAAACGCCCGGTTGAGCAAATAGGCGATGCGCGCACCTGACTTGGCCAACTGCTCGGGGATGATTTCAACGGCGCGCGCCACATACTCGTCGGGCAGGTCGACGCGCTGCGCGCCGGCTTCTTTGTCGCAGTCAAAACCGGGCAACTTGAAGTAGGCATCTTGTTGCGCCAAGGCGTAACTTTCCTTAAGCCAGGCGGCGCCGGCGCCTGACTGCCAGCCCGGTATCTGCGCCGCAAACTGCTGCACCAAGCGCTTGGCAATGACACGCTCGTCCAGCGTGTCAAAGGCCGCCCGCACAAACTCGGTGTCCCAGGCGGCGTGCAGGTTGACGCTGCGGTGTTTGCCTTTGACGGTGAAGGCCACGGGCACGTCGTTGCCACCGCGGTCGTCGTGGTCTGAGGCATGCAGCGGCTGGTGCACGTCGCCCACCAGGTGCGTGAGTGCGCGGATGGCAAATACACGCTCGCTCGCCGAAGAGTGTTCGTCAATCAGCGCGCGGTAGTGGCGGCGGATTTGTGTTGAGGCGCAGTTGCCCAGCGGGCAGTACTCAGCCAGCGCCACCTTGTCGTCACACACCGGGCGGTCGTTGTAATGCCATTCGCGTGAGCCGGGGATTTTCTGCGACAGGCTGAACTTGTTGATGTCCAAAAACAGCGATGCCGTGGCCAGGTCCAGGTTGCCCATGATGGCCTTGACACGCAGCTTGGCCTGCGGTGTCAACAACTCTTGCGCCACCAGGCCGCTGATGCGGTGACCCTGTTCGCCCCAGGCGTGCGCGCTGGGTGGAAAGGCCAGCAGCACCAACCAGCACACCAGGGCCACGATGAGCGAGGCCGTGGTCAACCAATACCGCCAATGCATGCGCATCACACACCTCCGCCATGGTTACAGCCTGGGGCAGGCCGCGTGGCTGCACTGTGGACCTGGATGGCGCGCTTGGCAGCCCCCAAGTTGTCTATGGACAAGACGAAAAAATGCCCGCCAAGGCGGGCAGGTTTGTCGCACGGGGCTGCGCTGCGTAGGCCGGGCTGAGATTGCTGACCTATTGCCGGCCTATTGCCGGCCCGAAATCAGAGCGGCTGCTTGGTGATGCGCAGATAGGGCTTGGGCGCCTTCCAGCCCTGCGGGAACAGCGTCTTGGCGTCTTCGTCAGACACCGAGCCGGCGATGATCACGTCTTCGCCCTTTTTCCAGTTCACTGGCGTGGCTACCTTGTGCTTCGCGGTGAGCTGCATCGAGTCCAGCACGCGCAAGATTTCGTCGAAGTTTCGGCCCGTGGTCATGGGGTAGGTCATCATCAGCTTGATGCGCTTGTCGGGGCCCACGATGAAGACCGAACGCACCGTGGCGTTGGCGGCTGCGGTGCGGCCATCGGACGAGCCTTCAAGCTCTGCCGGCAGCATGTTGTAGAGCTTGGCCACGGCCAGGTCGTGGTCGCCGATCATGGGGTACTTGGGCAAGAAGCCCTGAGTCTCTTCGATGTCGGCCGCCCAGCGGTGGTGGTTGTCCACGGGGTCCACACTCAGGCCGATCAACTTGGCGTTGCGCTGCGTGAATTCGGGCTCGATGCGCGCCATGTAGCCCAGTTCAGTGGTGCACACCGGCGTGAAGTCTTTGGGATGTGAAAACAGGATCGCCCATTTGTCGCCGATCCAGTCGTGGAACTTGATCGTGCCCTGGGTGGTCTGGGCCGTGAAGTCGGGGGCGATGTCGTTGATACGCAGGCTCATGATGCGGGCTCCTGGTTAGCGCCACACTCGCTGGGCTGGCCTTGATCAGCCTTGAGGGCGGCGGTTGAACTGGCGGAGAGAGAGGGATTCGAACCCTCGGTACAGGAGAACCTGTACGCCGGATTTCGAATCCGAGGCGCGCACCTTGCGCAGGGTGCGCTTCATTGGTGGCGAGGTCGCGCGCCATGCGCTTCGAATGCGCCAACCGCGCTGATTCTGGCAGAAATCCCCGCACACTCTACAAGGCCCCTTTTCGGCGATGGCACTATCAGGGCTTGGTATAGCGCCTGTGCGGCCAACGTCTCACCGGCTATCCTTGCCAGCGGTTGCGCTGGCCAGCGGTTGCGCCACGGTACCCAGTGGTTTGCTGGAGCCGCTTGCGCCGACCACGATTCCTCAGCGCCGCCGGCCAAGGTTCTTTTCACCTGCGGTCAACCCCAGAAGCTACTTTGCCTAACGCGGCAGCCACACGGTCGACCACCGCATCGGCAAGCGGCTCCAGAAATCTTGCGCCGCCCCAACCAGCCAGCGGCAACAAAACAGCCAGCAGCCAGATTTCCCAGCTTTGCCAAGCCGACACGCCGAACGTCACGAAGCCAACCAAACTGGCGGCGAAGAGATCTTTGACCACTTCGCGCCACAGACTGATGTTGGTCTCATTCTGCTGAGCAGACAGCACTCGGCTTGCAGTGCGCGCCAGGCCGCCCCACAGACTGATCAGGCAGCCCACCAAAATTTGCGCCCAGGGCAACTCCAGCAGACTGGTGGGCGTGGATGCCAGCCCCAGCGCGGCGCAGGTGGTGGCCCAACCGACACCCAGCAAGAGCAGCACCATGTGGCGCAGCGCAATGACACGTTCATCCATGGCGCCCGCCCCGCGTGGCTGAAACCCACCCGTACCAACAACATACACCGCCCATGGCGACGTAATGGGCAAGAAGCACAGGCGCGCCGGGTTCAGTCGTCTGGGCGCCGCCCATGGCCAGCGCCCAGAACAGCACGCCAAGGATTAGGTAACCGATGTGCTCCTTTCCCCG
>JANNEX010000426.1:0-2507 GCA_031379155.1 Rubrivivax sp. | reverse complement strand
CATCAGGCCCAGGAACAAGCCGGGCTGCGGGCCTAGCGGCATCTGCAAAACATCACCCCGTTGCGACGACCATAGCCACAGCGCCGCGTAGCCAGCAGCCGCCAGCGGCAGCGTGGTGATGCCCTGCGCCGTGGCCCAGGTGCTGGCTGAACGGCCCGGGTGGGCGCGCAGCCAATCGGCATTGCGCAGCGGGTACCAGGTCCAGCAAGCGACGGCGGTCAGGGCGAGCAGGGCGCCCAGCGCGTAGCGGCCCAAGTCAGCCTGCGGGTCGGCGCGCATGGCCTGCCATTCGACGTGGTTGACCAACGCCAGCCCGGCAGCAATCAATCCCAGTGAGGGCAGCATCTTCAACCACGGCAATTGCCCGTCGCGCCGGTGGTCACGCAAGTTGGACGTTAGCGCGATGACCACCGGCAGCGTGCCGATGATCATGGTCGGCAGCGGCCCGCCAGCGCGCTGGATGGCGGCGGCCAGGCACAGGTAGTACAGCAGGTTGCCCACGGCTGAGAGCTTGAGCGCTTCAATCCAGTCGGCGCGGCTCAGCTCGGCCAGCCGCGCGCGGTCCAGCAAGGCCAGCGGCAAGGCGATCAGACCAAAGGCAAGGTAGCGGCCCACCGTCAGCAGCGCGGCAGGGTAGTCAGACAGCATCGTGGGCGCGACAAACACCAGGCCCCACATGAGGCCGGCGGCCAGGGCGTACAGGGTGCCGGTGATCAGCGCGCGACTATGTGCAGGCACGTTGTGCTTGGTGCATCAGCGTGATGGGCTTGTGGCGGCCTGAGCAGCTGCCAACACCGCCGGCAAGATTAGCGTGGCCATGATCTTGTTGGGCGGTGATGCGCCCGAGTTGTAGTCACCGCCCGTGAACACCACCACCAATTCATGCTGCGCCAGCAGATAGACCTTTTGACCACCATTGCCCTGCACGGCATGGAAATCCACCCGCTGCGTGCCGCTGTCGGTTTCAACATTCATCCGGGGCCGCCACCAAAAGTAGCCGTAGTCGGTGCCGCCAATCTTGGACTGTGCAGACAGCGACGCCTGCACCCACGCGGCGGGGATGATCTGCTTGCCCCTCCACTGGCCCAACTGTGCGTAGAGCAGACCAAACTTGAGCAGGTCGCGCGGGCGCAGATGGATCTGCGAATACTCGCGGTTCTTGTGGCTGAGCTCGTAGTTCCAGCGCCAATCACGGCGCTGCATGCCCAGCGGGCCAAAGAGCGCTTCCTGCGCGAAGTCAGGCAGGCTGCTGCCCACCGCGAGTTCGGTGATGTGGCCCACCGCGGCCACCGCGCCTGAGCAGTAAAACGCCTCTTGGCCTGGGCTGCCGCGCATGGGCAAGTCCAGCGTGGCCTTGACCCAGTCGGGCGCTTCGTAGAGCTTGCTTTCGTTGCCCGGCGACTGCGCGTCGTAGTCGTTGCAGGCCAGGCCGGTGCGCATGCTCAGCAGGTGTTCCAGCGTGATCTGTGCTTTGCGCGGGTCGGGGTTGGCGTAAGTGTCATACGGCAAGCGGGTCAGCACTGGCGAGCTGGTTTGCGCACCACCCGGGCGGGCCGCTGCAATGCCGGCCAGCGCACCCACCACCGACTTGGTGGCCGAGCGCATCTGGTGCACATGCGGCGCGCTGTAGCCATAGAAATACTCCTCCAGGATCAAGCGGCCGCGGTGGTGCACCAACACGCTGTGCACATCGGGCCAAGTGCCGTCGAGCACCCCTTGCACGACACGTTCCAGCACGGCGCGGTTCAAGCCCGAACTGCCCGCGTCGCCGGTGGTGATGCCGTCGGCCAAGTCCGTGGGCGCTGCGTAGCGGTAGGCTCCAGTCGGGTTGTTGAGCGCAAGGGCGGGTCTTGGCCAGGCCAGGTCGGCCGACGCTTTGCTGACCACCGCCGAAAGCCGCGCAAAGGCTTTGCCGCGCAGCCGGTAGCCCGTGACAGCGCCCGATGCATCGCGCGTGAACGCCACTTCGTCGCCAGAGCGCGCGACGAAGCGGTCGGCGGCCACACGCGTGAGCGTGTACTTGGCCTCGTCGATGACGGCAAACACCACAGGCCCAGCGACGATTTCCAGCGTGCTGCCAGCTTCGCCCGCATAAGTGCCTTGGTAGTCCGCTGCGGGTGCGTCAGCGGCCTTGGCCGCCAGGGTGGCCGTGGCCATGAACAGCAAGCACAGAGCCCAAGTCAACCACATGCCGAGCAAAGCGCTCTCCTTGCAAACTCAAACGCCATTGTCATGAAAAAGGCCGCTGGGCGCGCCATGGCGGCCCAGCGGCCTGGCCTGTGCCGGGGGCACAGGCAGTTCCGTGATGCGCTTCACTCAGACGTTAGCGCACCTTGCCCGCCTTCCACGCATCCAGCAGCGTCTGGTAGGCAATGGTCTCGCCCTTGGGCTTCTCGTTGGCCAGCTTCTTCCATGGCGCACCCTTGTCAGACAGGTACTTGTTGGGGTCGCCTTTGGGGTTGAGCTTGGGCGGGCAATTGGCCATGCCGGCACGTTCCAGGCGGCCC
>JANNEX010000283.1:0-4417 GCA_031379155.1 Rubrivivax sp. | reverse complement strand
TGGACGCCCGAGCCCGTCGCGCTGGAACTGGCCACCAAGACCGACCGCCTTAACCGCAACCTGGGCACGCGTGAGTGGGTGGCCGGCGTGGCCATTCCTCTGTGGTTGCCGGGTGAACGCGCTCGCAGCCAGGCGCTGGCGGCGGCCGAGGGCCGCGCCCTTGAAAGCCGAAGCACGGCGGCCCAGTTGCGGGTGGCCGCGACGGTGCGCGAGGCCTGGTGGAACTGGCAACGCGCGCGTGCCGATGCGCATGCCGCGCTGGGCCAGCTCGACAACGCGCAACACCTTGCCGCTGACGTGGGCCAGCGCCTGAAGGCCGGCGATCTGGCGCGCGCCGATCAGCACCAGGCCGATGGCGCGGTGGCAGCGGCCGAAGCGGCGCTGGCCCAGGCCCAAGCGGCCTTGATCGTGGCCCGGCAGCAGCTGCGCACGCTCACGGCCTCACCGAGCCTGGACCTGGGCCTTTACCTGGCAAGCGGCCTTGCCGACATCGGCAGCGAGCCTGACCCGGGCACCGCAGTCACAGAAATCGATACGCACGCCGAACTGCTGGCCCTGCAAGACCGTGCGCTGGTGGCCGAAAGCACGGCCGCATTGGCTGCCACGCAGAGCCGCGCCAACCCCGAGTTGACGATCGCGACCACGCGCGACCGCAGCATGTCTGGTGAGGCCTGGCAGCAGAGCTTCACGGTGGGCGTGCGCATCCCCTTCGGCGGCGGGCCCCGGCACGACGCGCGCAGCGCTGCGGCCCGGGCGGAAAGCGCCGAAGTGCAAGCCCAGCTAAACCTGGAGCGTGCACGCCTGGCCGGCGAGCGTGATTCGGCCAAAGCCCGCACCGACGCGGCGCGCCTGCAATTTGCGGCTGCCGAGCGGCGTGCGCAACTCGCGCGCGAGTCACGCGGCTTCTTCGACAAATCCTTTCGCCTGGGCCAGACCGATCTGCCCACACGCCTGCGCGTCGAAGCCGAGGCGGCTGATGCCGACAGGCAATCTGCGCGCGCGCGCATCGAATTTGCCGCCGCCATCTCTGCATGGCGCCAAGCGCTGGGCTTGCTGCCGTTATGAAGCGCCATGAAGCGGCTGGCCTCGAACGCCCCAATCGACACCTCTTTGGACACCCACCGATGAAACCTCTTCATGCCATTGCCGCCATCAGTCTCGTCGCCTGCCTTGCCGCCCCCGGCCCAGCCTGGTGCGGCGACGGCCATGACCACGGTGAAGCCGCGCCAGCCACCAGCGGGCCCGCCTTGCCGCGTTTTGCTGCGGTGTCTGAGCTGTTCGAGCTGGTGGGCGTGCTCAATGGCCAGCGGCTCACGCTCTACCTGGACCGCGCGGACGACAACAGCCCCGTCACCGAAGCGCAGATTGAACTCGAGATTGCGGGCAGGAAGTTCAAGGCGGTCAAACACGGTGCCGACGAGTTCGAAGTCGTGCTGACCGAAGTGCCCAAGCCAGGCGTCCTGCCCGTCACCGCCACGGTGAGTGCCGGCACCGACACCGACTTGCTGGCCGGTGAGCTCGACATCCACGAAGCCGCCCACAGCAATGGGCGGGCGCACGTGCAGTCGTGGAAAGAGTACGCCGCCTGGGCGCTGGGTGGCGCCGCTGCGTTGGCGGCCCTGTTCATCGTGGGTCGCCGCGTGCTGTTGTCGCGCCAGGCGCGTTTTGGAGCTGCAGCATGAAGCGTGCGCTGAATCTGTCGTTGGCCACTGCCGGCCTGGTTTTTGCACTGTGCGCCTCGCCAAGGGCTCAAGCCGGCGAAGGCCATGACCATGGCGACGGCGCTGCGGCGCCCAGCGCGAATGGTCCGCAACGCCTGCCTGATGGCAGCGTGTTCCTGCCCAAACCTGCGCAGCGCCAGCTCGGTGTGCGCACCATGGTCACGCAAGCTGCTGAGTTGCCACGTTCGGTGGAATTGAACGGCAAGGTGCTGATGGACCCGAATGCCGGTGGCAAGGTGCAACCGATGAATGCCGGCCGCATCGAGCCCGGCCCGCGTGGCCTGCCGAATCTGGGCCAGGCGGTGCGCAAGGGTGAGGTGCTGGCCTATGTGGTGCCATCCACCGCGCCGATTGAGCGCGCCAACCAGGCCGCGCAACTGGCCGAGCTGCGCGCCGCCAAGTCGCTGGCCGACAAGCGCGTGGCGCGGCTCAAAGAGCTGTCGGACACGGTGCCGCGCAAGGACATTGAGGCGGCGCAGAGCGAGGCCGACAGTCTGGCCGAACGCCTGGCCGCCGTCGGCGCTGGCCTGGTCACGCGCGAAGCGCTGGTGGCGCCGGTGTCGGGTGTCATCGCGTCGGCGCACGCCGTGGCCGGCCAGGTGGTGGATGCGCGTGAGCTGGTGTTCGAAATCGTCGACCCGGGTCGACTGCGCATCGAGGCGCTGGCCTTCGATGCGGCGTTAGCCTCCAACGTCGGCAGCGCCACCCTGGCCATCGGTGACCAGCGTGTGCCGCTGCAATTCATCGGCGCCGCTCGCAGCTTGCGCGAGCAAGCCCTGCCGCTGGGCTTTCGCGCCCAGGGCGCGGTGCTGGGCAGCCTGGCCGTGGGCCAGCCGGTGCGCGTCTTTGTGCAGACCAAAGAAAGGGTCAAGGGCATTGCGGTGCCAGTGGCCTCGCTGATGAAAAACCCGGCCAACCAAACCGTGGTGTGGGTCAAGACCGCGCCAGAACGTTTTGAGCCACGCACCATCACCACCGAGTCGCTGGACGGCATCCGCGTCGCAGTGACAGCCGGCCTGCACGCCGGCGACCGCGTCGCCACCCAAGGCGCCACCTTGATCAATCAGGTGCGCTGAGATGTTCAAGTGGCTACTCGACAACAGCCTGAGCAACCGCCTGCTGGTCATCATCACCAGCGTGGTGCTGATGGCTTATGGCGCGTTCACGCTCACACGCACGCCGGTGGATGTGTTCCCCGACCTCAACAAGCCCACCGTGACCATCATGACCGAGGCCGGCGGCATGGCCGCCGAAGAGGTGGAGCAACTCATCACCTTCCCGCTGGAGACGACCATGAACGGTCTGCCCGGCGTCGAGTCGGTGCGCTCCACCTCGTCGGCCGGCCTGTCCTTCCTCTATGTCACTTTCGACTGGAACACCGACATCTACCGCGCGCGCCAGCTCGTGTCCGAGCGGCTGTCGGCCATGGAAGAAGGCTTGGCTGGCGGTGTGGTGCCGCGCATGGGCCCGATCAGCTCAATCATGGGCGAGATCATGCAGATAGCAATTCCCGTCGACACGGCCAAGCTCTCGCCGATGGCGGTGCGCGAATACGCCGACTGGGTGCTGCGGCCGCGTTTGCTTTCAGTGCCTGGGGTCGCCCAGGTCATCCCCATTGGCGGCGAGGTGCGCCAGTTCCAGGTGCAGCCCAACACCCGGCGCATGGGCGAGTTGGGCATCACGCACGAGCAACTCGAAGCGGCACTCAAGGGATATTCGTCCAACACCTCGGGTGGCTTTCTTGAACTCAATGGCCGTGAGGTCTTGATACGCAACCTGGGCCGCACGTCGCGCCTGGATGACCTGAAGAACCTGGCGCTGACTGCGAAGAACGGGCAGCCGATCCTGATGCGCCAGATCGCCGAGGTGACTTTTGCTGCGGCGCTCAAGCGCGGTGATGCCGGCTTCGAAGGCAAACCTGCCGTCATCCTGGGCATCCAGAAACAACCCACGGCCGACACCATCGCCCTGACCAAGGCGATTGAAGACGCGCTGGTGGGCTTGAAAGCTTCGCTGCCCCCTGGCATGCAAGCACCCAAGGTGACCTTTCGCCAAGCCACCTTCATCGAGGCTTCCATCACCACGCTGCAAGGCAAGCTCATCGGTGCCTCGGTGTTCGTCGCGGTGATCCTGTTTTTCTTCCTCGGCACGCTGCGCCCGACCGTGATTGCGCTGACGGCCATTCCGGTCTCTGTCTTCATCACTGCGCTGGTCTTCAAGTACTTCGGCTTGTCGATCAACACCATGACCCTGGGCGGCCTGGCCATCGCCATTGGTGGCCTGGTGGATGACGCGGTGGTTGGGGTTGAAAACGTGTTGCGCCGGCTCAAGGAAGACCGCGCCAATTACCCCAGGCAGCGGCTCAATCCGATCGAGGTGGTGGCACGCGCCACGATGGAGGTGCGCTCGGCCATCCTGTATGCCACCGTCATCATCGTGCTGGTCTTCATCCCGCTGTTCGCCTTGCCGGGGCTCGAGGGCAAGCTGTTTGTGCCGCTGGGCATCGCCTTCATTGTCTCGACACTCGCGTCGCTCGTCGTCTCGGTCACGGTCACGCCGGTGCTCAGCTTTTACCTGCTGCCGCGCATGAAGAACCTGGACCACGGTGACACCCAAGTGCTGGCCTGGTTGAAAGCGCGCTACCGGGGCAGCCTGCAAGCGGTGCTGACCCGGCCCAAGCGGGCCTTGGCGGCAGC
>JANNEX010000252.1:0-3818 GCA_031379155.1 Rubrivivax sp. | reverse complement strand
GACAGCGCGCTGCGTTGCACGGTGGCCAGCGCCTCGTGGCCGTCCAGCGCCTGGGTGACAGTCACGCCCCAGCCTTCGAGCATGGCCACGGCAATCATCATGTTGACGGCGTTGTCTTCCACCATCAGCACGCGCAGGCCTGCCAGGCTGCCTTGCGCGGGGGCCGGCGCGGCCGGCAGTGGTGCATGGCTGGGCGCCAGCGGCAGCGCCACCCAAAAGCGGCTGCCCTGGCCAGGCTGGCTGTCCACACCCACCTCGCCACCCATCAGCAGCGCCAGTTCGCGGCAGATCGACAGCCCCAGGCCCGTGCCCCCGTAGCGCCGCGTGGTCGACTGGTCGGCCTGCATGAAGGGTTTGAAAAGATGCGGCAGTTTTTCGGCCGCTATGCCAAGGCCCGTGTCGGTGATTTCTATACGCACCACGCCGCCGGCCGTGCGTGTGGCATGCAGCCGCACCTGGCCCTGGCTGGTGAACTTGATGGCGTTGGACAAGAAGTTGGTGACGAGCTGGCGCACACGCAGTGCGTCGCCGCTGACCGCGCCCTGCACAGCACTGTCCAGGTCCACTAGCAGCTGCAAGCCCTTGGCCAAGGCCAGTGTCTGGTAGGTGTGGGCCAGCGTGCGCAACAGCTCGCCCAGGTCAAAGGGCGCGCTGTCCAGCAGCAGCTTGCCGGCCTCGATCTTGGACAGATCCAGGATGTCGGAAATGATGGCCGCCAGCGACTGCGCCGTTTCAGCAATCTGGTCCAGGTAGCGCTGGCGCTGCTCTGGCCCCAGGCCGGGGCCGCGGGCCAGCCGCGCCAGGCCGATCATGCCGTTGAGGGGCGTGCGCAACTCGTGGCTGGTGTTGGCCAAAAAGGCGCTCTTGGCGCGGTTGGCGGCTTCGGCGTCGTCGCGCGCACGCGCCAGGGCTTGTTCGAACTGGCGTCTTTCGGTCACGTCTTCGGCAATCCAGGCGGTACCGCCGTCCAGCGGCCGTGTGGGGTCGATGGCGCGCGCCCGCATCAAAACCGTAAAGATGCTGCCGTCCTTGCGCCGGGCGGCACGTTCGAATTCCACCGCTTCACCCAGGCCCAGGGCCGGGCCCACGCGCTGGCCCAAATCTTGATAGTCAGTGGGGCTGGGCCACACCACAGCCCCGCTTTGGCCAATCAGCTCGCCTGCGGGCCAGCCGAAGATGCGTTCGAAGTGCGGATTGACCAGCACAAAACAGCGCTGCCGCGTCACCGCAATGCCTATCGACGCATTGTCCAAGATCGCTTCACGTTCCAGGCGCGCACGTTCACCCGCGCTCACGTCGCGGGCGTTGATGACCACGTAGTCGCGCCTGTCCATCACGAAGGGCGCGGCCGACACGCGCATCGCCACCTCAACACCGGCCTTGTTGACAAAGTTGACCGGCAAGTCCACCACCGAGCCCTGCTCGCGCAAGCGGCCATCGAAGTTGTCGCGCGCGGCTTGCGTGCCCCAGATGCCCAGGTCCATTGAAGTGTGGCCCACGGCCTCGGCCGCCGTCCAGCCCGTCACGCGCTCAAAGGCCTGGTTGACCATGGCGTAGCGGCCGCTGCTCACTTCGGTCAGCGTGATCAGGTCGGGGCTGGTGGCCACCAGGTGGGCCAGCATGGTTTCTGACCGGCGCACCGCTTCTTCGGCAGCCAGGCGCTCGCTCACGTCCATGAAGATGGCCAGCAGCGCAGGTCCGCCCTGGGCCGATACGCTGACCCCTGTGCCCTGCACCGTGAGCAGCTTGCCATGCACCTGAATTTGAAAGCTAGCCACGGGCAGTGCGGCGCCTTCGGCCATGGCGCCAAGCTGTTCTGCGCGGCCTCGGGCGCGTGCACGTGACTCGGTGTCGAAGGAGGCAAACATGTCCACGCCCAGCATGCTTTCCAGGCTGGGGTAGCCAAACAGCGCCAGACCGGCGGCGTTGGCGTCAATGACACGGCCGTGGCGGTGCAACACCAGCGGCGTGGGGATGCGCGCAAACAGCTCTTCGTAGCGTGACTCGGTGGCCTGCAATTGCGCGCGTGCGGTCTGGATGGCCGTCACGTCGCGCGCCACGCCCCAGTAGCCTTTGAACAGGCCCAGGGCGTCAAAACGCGGCTCACCGCTGGCCAGGTAAGCGCGCTGGCTGCCGTCGCGGTTGCGCCAGGTGAAGGGCAGGTCACGAAAGGGCGCGCGCGAGCCCAGGTCAGCTTGCAGCAGGTCCAGCGTGTCGGCGTCACAACCAAAACGTGGCAGCTCCCAGGGCACCGCACCCAGGCCGCTGTGGCTGCCCAGCGAGCGCACCTCGTGGTCGTGCTGGCCAGCAGCCACCAGACGGTAGTGGCCGTCGATTTCCCAATAAGCGTCGGTGGCCAGCGACAACAGGCGGCGAAAGCGCCGCTCGCGTTTGTGCGCCGATTGCAGCGCGCGTTGCAGCAGCCTTGCCAGGATGGCGCCGGCCGCTGCGCCGGCCGTGATGCTCACCAGATGCGCGCTCAGCAGCAAGGTCGGCGACGGCCAGCCTGGGGGCACCGCCGGCGTCTTCATCAACCAGCCCAGGGCCAGCACGGTGGCTGCCGCCATCACGGCCAGCGCGGCACCGGCGCGCCAGCCTGCGGCCACGCCCAGCACACACACCATCAAGGGCAACATGGAAAAGGCCGGCGTACTCAGGCCCCAGCCCAAACGCAAGGCGGCCAAACCCATCACGGCCACACCGGCCACCATCAAGGCTGTCAGGGCGCGGCCCATCCAGGCCAGCGGCGCGCGCCAGCACAACAGCCCTGCCAACGCGAGCAGCGCATAGGCCCACACCACCGGGCCGGCCAGCGCTTTGTTGGCCTGGCTCAGAAGCACCAGCACGGCCGCCAAACCCGCGGCCACGGCCAGGATCAACACAAAGGCCTGGGCTACCTGCGGCGGCGGGCCCACGGGCAGCGGATCCTCACGCCGCACCAGCACGGGAATCGAGCGGTCAAGGTCGGGCGCGGCCGCCGCACCCAAGGGCTTCATCTCAGCGCCTGCTGCAATTGCGCGCGTGTGGCCTGGGCCACGCGGCGCGCGGCGCTGGCGCAGGCCTCGGGGCTGGTGGCGTGAGCGTCGGCATACAGCACGGCGCGTGAACTGCTGATGATCAGCGGCCCTGCGGTCGCGCCCAGGCCCCGTGCCGCACGCACCGTGGCTTGCGCGTCACCGCCCTGCGCGCCAATGCCGGGGATGAGCAGTGGCAGCGTCGGCGCCAAGGCACGCACCCGTGCCAGTTCTTGCGGGTAGGTGGCGCCCACCACCAAGCCCAGTTCAGCGCCGCGGCCCCATTCACCGGCGGCCAGGCGCGCGATGCGCTCAAACAGCAACTCACCACCCTCCAGCGCCTGGCCTTGCAGTTCAGCACTTCCAGGGTTAGACGTGCGGCACAGCAGAATCAGCCCTTTGCCGGCATAACGTTTGTAAGGCTCGATGGAGTCGTGACCCATGAAGGGCGACAGCGTCAGCGCGTCGGCGCGGTAGCGCTCAAAGGCTTCACGCGCGTACTGCTCGGCGGTGGCGCCGATGTCGCCGCGCTTGGCGTCCAGGATCACCGGCACGCCGGGTGCGGTGGTGTGGATGTGGGCAATCAGCCGCTCCAGCTGGTCTTCGGCGCGCTGAGCGGCGAAGTAGGCAATCTGCGGCTTGAAGGCGATCACCAGGTCTTGTGTGGCGGCGACGATGGCGGCGCAGAAATCGAAGATGCGCGATGGGTCGTCGCGCCAGGGCGGCGCAAAGCGCGAAGGCTCGGGGTCGAGGCCCACGCACAGCATCGACGCGTTTTGCGCCTGCGCGGCTTTGAGCTTTGCA
>JANNEX010000193.1:0-2952 GCA_031379155.1 Rubrivivax sp. | reverse complement strand
TGTGGATGTGGATGTGGATGTGGCTGTGCTGGCTTGTGCTGGTCGACAAAGGCCAGCAGTTCATCGCGCAAACGCGGCCAGTTGCTGCTGACCGGGAAGCGCGGGTCGTGGCCGTATTTTTCCACCGCCAGCACCAGCCAGCCGGCCTGGCGCCAGAGGTCGAAGATGACGCGGTAGGTCGACGCCGGGAAGCCGTTGGCGTGGCTGAAGACGATGCAGCCGGCCGTGCCTGCCAGCGCGGCATGCGCCGCTGCCGCTGCCTTGGGCATCAAACGATGCGCTCGCCAGGGTGGCTGATCTTGCGCATGGGCTCGAAGCGCTGGCCTTGCTCCATCAGCGGGTGCGCGGCTGCGGCGCCGTTCCACTGCGGGTCGTCGATGCCCTCAAACACTTCGCGCAGGCGCTGGCCCCAGGTGCTGTGGATCATGCGGAAGTAAGGGTTGTGTTCGTCAATGCAGACATGCGCATCGCTGCGCAAGGTGCCTTCGTGATAGACCAGCAAGTCCAGCGGCAGGCCGACGCTGAGGTTGGACTTGAGCGTGCTGTCCATCGACACCAGCGCGCACTTGGCGGCTTCGTCCAACTGCGTCGTGGGTGTCAGCACACGGTCAAGAATGGGCTTGCCGTATTTGCTTTCGCCGACCTGGAAGAAACAGGTTTCACGTGTCGCCTCAATGAAGTTGCCGGCCGAATAGACCAGGAACAGACGCATCGCCTCGCCCGCAATCTGGCCGCCAAAAATCATGCTGGCGTTGAAGTCCACCCCTGCGGCTTTCAGCGACGGGCCGTCTTGTTCATAAACGCGCCGCACGGTGGCGCCGAGCACACGCGCGGCGTCGAACATGCTGGTGGCGTTCCAGATGGTGATGGGCTCTTGGTCGTCGTTGGCGATGCGTTCAACTTGCAGCAGTTCACGCACGCTTTGGCTGATGCTGAGGTTGCCGGCCGACAGCATGACCATGAAGCGGTCACCGGGCTTTTCGTAAATCATCATCTTGCGAAACGTGCTGATGGCGTCCAGGCCCGCGTTAGTGCGCGAATCAGACAAGAACACCAGCCCGGCGTTGAGCTTGATGCCAACACAGTAGGTCATGTTTTGTAGCCGTTGTAAGGGTAGGGGATGCGCCAAGCCTAGCAGGCGGCGCGCCGCAGCTTGACCAGCGGCAGCGCCTGCGGGCCCATCGTGCCATGGCGGTAGATGACAAAGCCCAGGCCGCGGTAGAGCGCCAGTGCAGGCGCATTGGCAGTCGCAGTGGACACGGCAAAGTCCATGCCTTGGCCACGCAGCAGCGCGGCTTGCATCAGCGCGCGGCCTATGCCCTGGCGCTGCGCGTGTGGCGCCACCGTGAGGGCGTTGATGCACAACTGCGCCGCTTCATCGTCGGGGCCAATGCTGAGCACGCCCAGCAGTTCTGCGTCCGCGCTGTCGTCCAAACGTTCCCGGCGCGCGCCGAGGAAAAAGTCAGCGCTGGCCTGGACGTCGGCCGCCGTGCGCTGCAGCGGTGGAAAGTCTCGCACTTGCAGCAGCGCGGCTTCTTGCACATAGGCCTGGGCCATGACGGCGTGGATTTGTGCGGCCACCTTTGCGTTGCGGTGGTCAAGTGCATGGATGTGAAGGGCGCTCACTGAGTCGACCATGCTCTTGGTGCCTGGACACATGCCGGTTTTGTGGTGCGCCTACACGTTGTGCGCATAGACGATGAAACCTTCGTGGCTGGCCACTTTGTCGTAGAGCAAACGACCTAGCGCGTTGCTGGTGTGGGTCTGCCAGTAGACACGCTGGATGCCGTCTGCCTGGGCTTGCGCGTAGACGGCCTGGATCAGGGCGCGCGCCACACCCTTGCCGCGCTGGGCCGGGTGGGTGTACAGGTCTTGCAAATAGCAGGTGCCTTCACTGCGCGTGGTGCTGCGGTGATAGACAAAGTGCGTCAGGCCAATGAGGCGGCCCGCCTCTTCGGCCACCCACGCAAACATGGGCTCGGCCGGGTCCAGAAAACGCTGCCAACTGAGCGCCGTGATGCTGCCTTCCAAAGCTGTGGCGCCGGCGCGGCCATAGAAGGCGTTGTAGCCGTCCCAGAGCGGCTTCCAGCCCTCGAAGTCTTGCGCATGCAGTGCGCGGATGTGAAAGCCGTTTGACATCACAGGCGGTGCCCTCAGTCGTCGACAAAGCCGGCTTTGAAAAAGCTGTAGGCGTTGCCGTCGTGCAGATAAAAGTTGCCGTCGGGGCACATATCTTTGCCGGGGAAAAATTCGCGGTAAGCCTTGGGCACCAGCCGCTCAAGTTGCGCGTCAGACAGTTGCTCGAATTCGTCGGGCGTGATGGCCTGACCGACACGGAGTTTGTGCATTTCCATGGCGCAACTGTAAGCGGCTGGCTCGGGGTGAAAGCGCAAGGCATGAGCGCGAGGCATGAGTCCAAGGAAAAGGCCGCCGCGCCGATATCCGATGGAGCGCTGTAGCAGTCATCGACAGCGAAGCCGACTTGCTGCGCCTGCATGGCTGCGCCGTGGCCGAGTGTTGGATAGACGTGTCGCTGGGTCTGGGCGTGGCCGCCAAACTTGCGCCGCAACCCGCCGCTATTTGCCAGCGCGGCCGCCAGGCCGTCACCGACATGTTCAAGCAAGCGCGGCTGGGCCACACCGTGCACGCCGAACAATGCCTGCCGCTGGTGGACGAGATCTGCGCTTCGGTGCAGCGCAACCCAGGTGCGCTGATCAGCCTGGCGCGGCCGGGCACACAGCACCGCATCGTGGGGCGCGAAGAGGGCGCGGGCGCATGATTGCCGCATCTGCACTAACTCTGGGCCGACCTTGAGATATTGGCCCGCCTGAAAGTCGCGTACAAGCCTGGGCTGCGCCCGCGAACGGCTGACTACACTTCCGCCCATGGCAAAGCCGGGGGTGACGATGAAGCTGTGCACAGTCATTGGCGCGTTGGCGCTGGCCATGGTGG
>JANNEX010000116.1:0-2561 GCA_031379155.1 Rubrivivax sp. | reverse complement strand
GTCCCAGTAGTCGCGGTGCACGCTGATGCGGCCGTCTGCGGCCAGCCGCAAGTGCGAGCCGCCACGGATGGTTTGTGGCGCGCGACTGAAGCGCTTCATGCGGAAATTGAAGTCCCAGCTGAGGAAGCAGTTTTCGCCCTGCTCGATGACATCGCGCACCACAAAGCGCGGCTCGTCGAGCGAGGCAAACATGTGCGCAAAGATGGCCTGGATGGCGACCACGCCTTGCACTTCATTGAAGGGGTCTTTGAAGCGCGCGTCGGCGCTGTAGAACTCACCCAGCCGCGCCAGGTCTTGTGGCGACAGGCTTTCAAACAGCGCCACGATGCGCGGCACGGGATCAGCCACTTCGGTCGTTAGTTTCATAAGCCCGTTGAGCGGCGCACGGCGGCAAAGTAGGCACCGTAACCCAAGTGGCGCAGCGCCTTGAGCCACAGCGTGAAGCGCTTGGGAAAGTGGATCTCGAACTTGCCGTCTTCCCAGCCGCGCACGATGGCCTGCGCCGCTGCTTCGGGGCTGATGAGGGCCGGCATGTGAAAGCGGTTGTCGGCGGTCAAAGGCGTTTCCACAAAGCCCGGGTTGATGAGCGACACGCCCACACCCAGCGGCTGCAAGTCCAGGTAGAGGGTCTCGGCCAGGTTGATGAGTGCGGCCTTGGTGGGCCCGTAGGCCAGCGATTGCGGCAGGCCGCGAAAACCGGCCACGCTGGACACCAGGCTGATGTGCGGTGCTGGCCCTTTGCCCTTGGCTTGGGCCAGCAGGTGCGGCAGCACCACCTCCAGCATTACCAGCGCACCCACGTAGTTGACCTGTACGTGTTGCAGCGCGCTGTCAAAGTCAAATTCAGTGGCGCGCATGGCGCGGTAGGTGCCGGCGCAGTACACGGCCAGGTCGATGCCGCCGTGCAGGCCGGCAATGTGCGTGGCAGCGTCTTTCATGGCCTGGCGGTCGGTCGCGTCCAGGGCCAGCGCGCTGCTGCGCGGGTGGGCGGCGACAAAGTCGTCCAAAGCCTGGCGGTTGCGCGCCGAGACGATGACGCGCGCGCCCAGGCGGTGCAGCAGTGACGCCGTGGCGCGGCCTATGCCGGTGGACGCGCCGACCAGCCACACCGTGCGGCCGGCCCAGGAATTGATGCGGGGGTTGAGTGACATCGTGGCCCTGTGATTAGGGTTTGGTGAAGGACAGCGTCACCTCGCCCAGATAGATGCCGAACTTGCTCATCACCGCCTTGTTGAGCATGACGCGCTCGTCGACCAAATACATCCAGTCGTCGAACTGCACTTCAACGACCTTGCCGTCCACCGGCAAGGCCAGCGTGTAGCGCCAGTTCAGCGCGTTGCCCGCAGCCTGGCCCAGGGCCACGCCGACCACGTCGTCGGCACGGCCGCTCCAGCGGCCATTGCCTTCGTCGGTGAGGCGCCAGACGCGGCGTTCTGTCTTGCCGTCGCTGTACGTGAAGCGCTCGTCCAGCGTGCCTTCTTTGCCTTGCCAGGTGCCACTCATCTTGACAGTGAAGCGGCGCACCACCTTGCCTGAACGGTCGGTGAAGATGCCGTGCGCCAGCAACTCGCCGTTGAAGTAGGTCTTCAAATCGAGCACGGGCTTTTCAGCAGCGTAGTCAGCCGCGTTGGGTGAGGCGCAGCCCGTGAGCAGCGCAGCAGCAGCAAGGATGGCACACAGCAAGGCAAGGCGGCGTTTCATGGTCGGCTTTCAGCGCGGACCCACAGGGCCCACAACAGGGTCATGGCAGTGAGCTTGAGCACACAGGGCAGCAGGCAATAGGCCAGCGTCAGCGCATGCAAGGCTTCAGGGTCTTGGCTGCCCGGCGCATAACCCAGAAAGGCCAACAGGGGCAGCGCCGCACCGGCGGCCAAGGCCAGGTTGAGCTTGGTGCAAAAGTTCCACCAGCCGAAGTAAGCCCCTGTTAGGTTTTGCGCGTGGCCGGCGCGTTGGATGACACCGGCCAGCAGCGCGCCGGGCAGCGCCAGGTCGGCGCCCAGGGCGATGCCGCTGGCCACGCAGACCGCCGTGTAGGCAGCCACGTCACCGGCGCCCAGCAGGGCGGCCCAGACGAAGCTGATGATGGCCAGCAGCATGCCCAGCAGCCAGGCGCGTGCCAGACCCAGCCGTGCCACGGCGCGCAGCCACAGCGGCATGCTCAAAGCGCCAGCAGCAAAGTAGCTGGCCAGGAACAGCGGCTCCCAGGCGGCTGCCTGCAAGCGGTCACGAATGAAAAAAAGCACCAGCGTGGCGGGCACGGCGCTGGCTACGCCGTTGACCAGGTAGACCGCCAGCAGGCGACGAAAGTCGGCCGTGCGCAAGGGCTCGACCAGGCTGATCTGCTCGGCACTTGACGCGCCCATTTCAGCGCGCGGCGCACGCCACAGCAGCGCCACCGCCACCAGCAAGGCCACGGCAAAGACGGCGGTGGTGACCGACAAGCCAGCCAGCGAAGGCAGCACGCTGGCCACCAACACACCCAGCAGCGCCAGGCCTTCGCGCCAGGACACGATGCGCGTGCGCTGGCCTTCGTCGCCACCCAGGCGTGCGCCCCAGGCCTG
>JANNEX010000105.1:0-3373 GCA_031379155.1 Rubrivivax sp. | reverse complement strand
CCAGGCCTCACCAGACATGCCGCGGTCGCGCGTGGTCGCGATCGTCAACTCGGGGTTGGCGCGGCTCTGCGTGGCAGCCAATGCGGCCGTGCTTTCGGCCACCAGCGCACGGTCTTGCAGGGCCAGCAGTTCGGCGTGCGTGTCGAGCTCTGCTGGCGCGGTGCCCGGGTCAGGCTCGCTGCCACTATCGGCAAGGCCGCGTGCCAGGTAAAGGCCCAGGTCCAGGCCCGGTGACGCCGTGAGCGTGCGCAGCTGCTGCCGGGCCACGATCAAGGCCGCTTGTGCCTGGGCCAGCGCCGCTTCGGCCGCTGCCACCGCGCCATCGGCCTGGTGCTGATCGGCGCGGGCCAGATCGCCAGCCTTCAGGCGCTTGCCCACGTCAGCGGCAATGTGTTGCGCGTTGTCGAGATGGCCCAGCGCGGCATCAGCGTCGGCGCGGGCGCGATGCCAGTTCCACCAGGCCTCGCGCACCGTGGCGGCCACCCGCAACTGGGCCGCCGTGCTTCGGCTTTCAAGGGCGCGGCCCTCGGCCGCAGCCAGCGCCTGGCTGCGAGCGCGTTCACCCGGCAACCACAGAGGAATGGCCACGCCGGCCACCCACTCACGCGTGCCCAGGTTGCGGTTAAGGCGGTCGGTCTTGGTGGCCAGTTCCAGCGCGACGGGCTCGGGCGTCCAGGACTGCGCGGCTTGCTGCTGCGCCTGCGCGGCATCGCGCCTTGCCGACAACGCTGCGGTTTCGGGTTGGCGCGACCACGCGGCCTCGAAGGCCTGGCGCAGTGTCAGCGTGTCAGGCTTGCCAGCGGTCTGAGCCGGCGCGCCTGCGGCCATAGCGCTCAGTGCGATGGCCAACGTGAGGCTGGCGCTTGATCGCCAGCGCGGGTGCGCAATGACGGTTCTTCTATGCATCCGATGCTCCAGTGTTGAGGACAACCCACGGGATATCGGCAAGGGGCGACTCAGTGGTCGCATCGGGCCTGTGCCGGCATTGCTGACGTAGACGTCAGGCAACGCGCGCTCAGGCGCGAACGGTCTTCAGAAAGAGGAAAGACCCGCCTCGCCGATCAGGCGAAGCGGCGCCACTGAGGGCGTTCTGGCGGCGTCTGGGCCAGCGTATGCAGGCTGCCCTGCGCCCACGCGACCGGGTGCGAAGCGGTGGCCAGCGGCGTCAGCGCTGTCACAGATGCCGGCATGCTGCAGCAATGGCCGTGGCAGTGGCCACAGTCGAACTCAAGGCCTGCTGGTGCGTCTTGGCCCGCCGGGTCAGCCGGCTTTTCCAGGCCCGCGTGGTTGGCATGTTGGTGCTCGTGGTGACCCAAGTGCTGCGCCTGTGAATCGATTTCGTGCCCGCAATACGCCACTACGGCCGCCCAGCTGAACTGCAGCGGCAACAGGGCAAGCAAGAGGATGGCAAACCAGCGGCGCATGCAAAAGAGTCTAGCAGTCAGAGAATTGGGCACGCGGACGTGGGGCTGAATGCTTGGACCTGCAGCGTCAATTTCCGGCGTTGCAGCGCCGTCCTTGAACCTGCCTGCGGCGCTGCACAAACCTCAAGGCCTGAGCACGATCTTCGCCGCCGCGCTCCTGCCCTGGTCCAGGTCCAAAAACGCTGCCGCGCCGTCGGCCAGCGAGCGTTCCTCCACCCAACCCAAGTCCCCAAACACGCCCCGGTGCAAGGCGTCCACGGTGGCCCGCAAGTCGGCCGTGGTGTAGGTGTAGGTGCCCAGCAGCGTGATCTCGGCCAGCGTGAGTTTCCTCATGTCGACTTCGCTGGCCCAGTCCTGCAAGCCCACGTGCATGATGACGCCACCGGGCTTGATGGCGGTGAAGGCTTGTTGGCGCGTGATCTTGCTGCCCACGGCGTCCATGACGTAGTCGAACTGGGCTTCAGCCAAGGGCTGTTGACGCGGGTCTATGGCCTCACAGCGCACGGCGGCTTGCAAAGCCCGGCGTCGCAGAGGATTGAGCTCGGTCACGGTCAACTGCCTAACGCCCAAGTGTTGCAGCAGCAAAGCGGCCAGCATGCCAATGGCGCCGCCGCCGATGATGAGCACGCGGCATTCGTGCAGCGGCCGGTGCAGCGCGCGCTGGCTCAGGTTGATGGCGTGCCAGGCGGTGGCGGCAGGCTCCGTCAGCGCGGCTTGCACGGCAGGCATGTCTTGCGGCATGGCCACCAGGCTGGCGGCGGGAATGCTCATGTAGTCGGCAAATGCGCCGGGCCTTGTCATGCCCACCATGCTGCGGTTGGCGCACAGGTTGTTGCGGCCTTGCGCGCAGTACTCGCAAACGCCGCAGGTGATGAGCGGGTTGCCTGTCCAGCGTGTGCCGGTGGCAAAGCCCGGCGCCGCTGACTGCGCCACGCTGCCGACAAATTCATGGCCCAGCACCAGCCCGGGTTGGCGGCGCGGGTCGTGGCCGTGCCAGGCGTGCATGTCGCTGCCGCAGATGCCCACGGCTTCGATCTTCAGCACCACTTCGCCGGCGGCCAGTTCTGGCATGGCGCGGTCCAGCCATTGCATTTCGCCGGGCTGGGTGTAGACAAGCGCTTTCACGTCGATCCTTGGGTCATGTCTTTCGTGTCCTGGATGGCGCTGCGCAGCAAGTCGACCATGCGGTGGATGTCGGCAGCCTGGCTGATGAAGGGCGGCGCCAGCACCAGCGTGTCGCCGGGCGCGCGTGTCAACAAGCCTCGGTCGAAGGCGGCGGTTTGTGCGGCAGCGCCACGTTTGCCGATGGCACCGGGCACCGCAGCAAGCTCGATACCGGCAGCCAGGCCAATGTTGCGGATGCTGACCACGCCCGGCGCGTCGGCCAGTGAGTGCACAGCATTTTCGAAGTGAGGAGTCAGCTCGCGCACGCGCGCCAGCAAGCCTTCTTCTTCAATCACATCCAGCATGGCCAACCCCGCCGCGCAGGACAGTGGGTGACCTGAGCAGGTGTAGCCGTGCATCAACTCCGACAGGTGCGGCGGGCCGTGCATCAGCGTGTCGTGAATGGCGCGGCTCACGATGACACCACCCAGTGGCGCGGCGCCATTGCTCACGGTTTTGGCAAACAGAATCATGTCGGGCACGACAGCCAAAGCTTGCGCGGCAAAGGGCGCGCCCAGGCGGCCAAAGCCGGTGATGACTTCGTCAAAGATCAGCAGCAGGCCGTGGCGCGTGCAGATGTCGCGCAGCCTTTGCAAGTAGCCCACGGGTGGCACCAGCACACCAGTGCTGCCGGCAAAGGGCTCGACGATGACGGCGGCGATGTGGCTGGCGTCGTGCAGCGCCACGATGCGCGTTTCCAGCTCGTCGGCCATCTCTGCGCCGGTGCTGGGCTGGCCGCGCACGAAGGCTTGGGTGCGCGCGTCCCAGGTGGATTGCAAGTGGTC
>JANNEX010000048.1:0-11367 GCA_031379155.1 Rubrivivax sp. | reverse complement strand
GGGCCACAAACAGCGGCTCATGTTCGGCAAACGCTTCACTTTCATGCGCGCCAAAGCTCACCGCCACTCGCGGTGTACCGGCATTGCGCGCCAGCATCAGGTCGTGCGTGGTGTCGCCGATCATCAACGTGCGCTCGGGCGGCACGCCGAGCTGCTGCATCAACTGGTTCAGCATCAAGGGGTCGGGCTTGCCGGCGGTTTCGTCAGCGGTGCGCGTGGCGTCGAACAGGCCATGCAGTTGTGAATACTGCAAAGCGTCGTCCAGGCCACGGCGGTTTTTGCCGGTGGCCACAGCCAGCAGGTGGCTGCGTGACTTCAGCGCTTGCAGCATGTCCAGCGTGCCCGGGAAGAGCATCAGCTCATGCTGACGGGCGATGTAGTGGTGGCGGTAGCGCTGGCCCAGCTCGGGGTAGCGCGCCGTCGGCAAGCCAGGCACCGCGTGTTTGAGCGCGTCTTGCAGGCCCAGGCCGATGACGTAGGCGGCGTTGGCGTCGCTGGGCACGGCCACTTCCAGGTCGGCACAGGCTGATTGGATGCAGCGCACGATGAGCGCGGTGCTGTCGTAAAGCGTGCCGTCCCAGTCGAAGGCGATAAGGTCAAATTGGCGTGGCATGAGATCAGTGATGCTATGAAGCCAGAAGTGTCGCGCACTCGGCCGGCAGACTGGCTTGCAAGGTCACACGCTGGCCGGTGGCGGGGTGGTCAAAGCTGAGTTCACGCGCGTGCAAAAACATGCGCTCGAAGTGGCGCTGCTTGGCGAAGGCCTTGTTGCGCGCAAAGTCGCCGTACTTGGGGTCGCCCACGATGGGGTGGCCGCTGCTGGCCAGGTGGACGCGAATCTGGTGCGTGCGACCGGTTTTGATGGTCACGTCCAGCAGCGTCGCGCCGTCCAAGGCCTGCACGACCTTCACCAGCGTGATGGCGCGCCGGCCGTCGGCATGGTCGGCCGCCACCACCCGCACCTGGCGCTCGCCCGCCGCGTCAAGCGTTTTGTGCAAGGCCAGATCAATCACCTTGAGCTTGGCCGGCCAGTCGCCAAACACCAGCGCGGCGTAGACCTTGCCCGTGTCGCGGGCACGAAACTGGTCTTGCAGTGCGGTGAGTGCGCTGCGCTTTTTGGCCAGCAGCAAGATGCCCGAGGTTTCTTTGTCCAGGCGGTGCACCAGCTCCAAGTATTTGGCTTGCGGGCGGGCCCGGCGCAATTGTTCGATGACGCCGTAACTCACGCCGCTGCCGCCGTGCACGGCCACGCCAGCGGGCTTGCTGATGGCCAGCAGGTGTTCGTCTTCCAGCAGCACCTCAAACTCACGCGGCGGCGCGGTGTCTGGGCGCGGCGCGGCCACGCGCATGGGTGGCACACGAATCCGGTCGCCTTCAGCCACGCGTGTGTCGGCACCCGCACGGCCCTTGTTGACACGCACCTCGCCCGAGCGGATGACGCGGTAGACATGCGTCTTGGGCACGCCTTTGAGCAGGCGCAGCAGGTAGTTGTCCAGCCGCTGGCCGGTGGATTCAGCATCCACGGTGAGCATGCGCACGGCCAAGGCGGCGCTGTCCACACCCGGCGCACCCGGCTTTGCAGGCGACTGATCTTTGACCGCTATACTGCGCAACACCACGTTTAGGCTGTAAGTGCTTGATTTATCGGAGTTTACGCGGGCCCTTGTGGCGCTACCGTGGTGCGGCATGTGCAGTGTGTGCATGCCAAGAGTTGATGCAACGCTGGTTGGTGGCGCCTTGGCCTGAAGTCCCGAAGTGACTTTGGCGGGCCCTGCAAGCCGGTGGCAGAGAGTCAAGAAAGAACCCCGCTTCGGTTTTGCCGAAGCCTCGAAAAATTCAAGGTATCAGGCCCTTGCCGTCGCCGCCAAACCAGCGGCTGACGCGAGCACCTGGCACCCGCGTTTCGCACCTTGTTGCAGACCATGTCGCCAAGACCATTCCACCCCCGCTCCCCAAGGCCCCGGCTCGACGCCGGTGCGGCCGGGGCGGCAGCATCGCCGCGTGACCCGCGGCCCTGTGGTGGGCTGGCCGGCGCAGGCGCTGCGGCACACGCAAAAACGCACGCGCCAACGCTGCGCGCTTAAGCCCCTGGCATTGCCGGGGGTTGCGCAGTCCAGGGCATTTCGCGCCAACGGTTCGTTTTTGTCACTCGTGCATCTTGTGAAGCTTTGCGCCTGCTTGCAGGCGCAGCACAGGAGTGCAGATGAAACGCATGTTGATCAACGCCACGCAGGCCGAAGAGCGCCGCCTGGCCATCGTTGACGGGCAAAAGCTTGTTGACTTCGAAACCGAAATTGAAGGGCGCGAACAGCGCAAGGGCAACATCTACAAGGCGCTGATCACGCGCGTGGAGCCCAGCCTGGAAGCCTGCTTTGTCGACTACGGCGAAGACCGCCACGGCTTCTTGCCTTTCAAGGAAATCAGCCGTAACTACTTCCGCGAAGGCGCGGATGTGAAAAACGCGCGCATCCAAGACGTGGTGCGCGAAGGCGACAACCTGCTGGTGCAGGTCGAAAAAGAAGAGCGTGGCAACAAGGGCGCGGCGCTGACCACCTTTGTGTCCTTGGCCGGGCGCTACCTGGTGCTGATGCCCAACAACCCGCGCGGCGGCGGTGTCAGCCGGCGCATTGAAGGCGAAGAGCGCGAAGAGCTCAAAGAAGCGCTGGACCAGCTTGAGTACCCGAAGGGGATGTCGCTGATTGCGCGCACCGCCGGCATCGGCCGCAGCGCCGCTGAATTGCAGTGGGACTTGAACTACATGCTCAAGCTGTGGGACGCCATTGACGGTGCTTCCAAAGCCAGCAAAGGCGCCTTCCTGATCTACCAGGAAAGCAGCCTGGTGATACGCGCCATACGCGACTACTTCACCTCGGACATCGGTGAGATCCTGATCGACACCGACGACATCTTTGAGCAAGCGCAGCAGTTCATGAACCACGTGATGCCGGAAACGGCCAACCGTGTGAAGCGTTACAAGGATGACGCGCCACTGTTCAGCCGTTTCCAGATCGAACACCAGATCGAAACCGCCTTCAGCCGCACGGTGAATTTGCCGTCGGGCGGCGCCATCGTCATCGACCACACCGAAGCCTTGGTGTCGGTCGACGTGAACAGCGCACGTGCCACGCGCGGCAGCGACATCGAAGAGACCGCCACACGCACCAACCTGGAAGCCGCCGACGAAATCGCGCGCCAGATGCGGCTGCGCGACCTGGGTGGCCTGATCGTGGTCGACTTCATCGACATGGAAGAAAGCAAGAACCGGCGTGAGGTGGAACAGCGCCTGCGCGACGGCCTGCGCTTTGACCGCGCGCGGGTGCAGTTCAGCTCGATCAGCAAGTTTGGCTTGCTCGAACTCAGCCGGCAACGTCTGAGGCCTGCGCTGAGCGAGGGCAACCACATCACCTGCCCACGCTGCAACGGCACCGGCCACATCCGCGACACCGAGTCTTCGGCGCTGCAAATCTTGCGCATGGTGCAAGAAGAGTCGATGAAGGAAAACACCGCCGCCGTGCATGTGCAAGTGCCGGTGGAAGTGACCAGCTTTTTGCTCAACGAAAAGCGCACCGAGATCACCAAGATCGAGCTCAAGCAGCGCGTGACTGTGCTGCTGGTGCCCAACAAGCACCTGGAAACGCCTAACTACAAACTTGAGCGGCTGCGCCACGACGACCCGCGCCTGGAAGGTTTGCAGGCCAGCTACACCATGATCGAAGAGCCGAGCGACGAAGTCGGCATCACGCGGCGCGAAAAGGCCAAGCCCAAACAAGAACCGCTCATCAAGGGCGTGCTGCCCGACCTGCCGGCACCGCCGCCGCCTGTGCCGGCGCCGGTGGCGGCGCCAAAAGTCCCAGCCCCTGTGGCTGCGCCAGCCGTGGTGGCTGCCCCAGTGGCTGCCGCCGCCGCTGGCAGCGGTTTCTTTGGTTGGGTGAAGAAGTTGTTGGGCGGCGCCCCCGCACCGGCCGCAGCGCCGGTGGTGATGGCGCCCGAGCCCATGGCCGTGCCCGCGCCCGTGCCTGAAAAGCGCGATGGCCGCCGAGGTGAGCGCAACGAGCGCGGTGGCCGTGGCGGTGAGCGTGGCGGACGCGGTGGTCGAGATGGCCGCAACGAAGGACGCGGTGAGGGACGCGGCGAAACGCGCAACGACGGCCGCAATGAAGGCCGTGGCGAGCGCGACAACAACCGCCGCCCGCGCCCCGAAGGCGTTGAAGGCGCGCCCCAGAGCGATGACCGTGGTGGCCGCAATGACAACAGCCGCCGTGGCCCGCGCCCCGAACGCGTGGAACGCGCGGATCGTTCGGCACGCAACGAAGAACTCGGCGCCAACGGTGTCGTGCAGCCTTTCGTCGACACCATTCCCGTGCCCGGTGCCGATGGCAGCCCGGCTGACGGAGAAAGCCGTCGCCGCCGTCGTGGTGGCCGTGGCCGCGACCGTGGCGAAGGCCGTGGTGCCGATGAGGCCCAGCAAAACCTGGCCCTCGACGCCAGCGGCCAAGCGGCTGCGGCCGACGCTGGCACGCCTGCAGCCCCTGCAGCCCCCGCCACCGAAGGCAGTGAGGCCACGGGTGAACGGGAACGTGGCCGCCGCCGTGGCCGTGGCCGCGACCGTGAACGCGAGGGTGGCGCGCGCGAAGCGCGTGAGCCGCGTGAACCACGCGGTGATCAAGCCGCCGACGGCACCGCAGCGCAGGGTCAAGCTCAGCTTGCACCGCAAGCGCTGACGGGCGAGTTGGCCTCGGCAGCGCCGGTCGCGGATCACGCGATGGCATCTGCTGCACCGGTCGCTGCCGCAGTCGTCGAAGAGGGTGGCGTCGCAGCAGCCCCCGCGCCAGCCATGGCGCCCACAGCGGCAGCGGCAGCGGCAGCAACTGCAGCAACCGCAGCTGCGCCCGCTGCCCGTGCCGAGCCCATGCGCATTGAACCCTACCTGCTGCCCACCGAAGCCCTGGCCTCGTTGGCCAGCGGTGCCGGCCTGCAATGGGTGCAATCCGACACCGACAAGATCAGCGCCGTGCGCGCTGCCATGGCCGCAGAGCCAGCACCTGTGCGCGTGCCGCGCGTGCCGCGCCGCCACGTGCTGGTGGACGACGGCCCGCTGGTGCTGGTGGAGACACGCAAAGACCTGTCGCAGCTAAAGCTGCCGTTTGAGCAGCAGGCCAGCGCCTGAGCCCGGCTTGGCGTCGCCCCCGCAGATGCGGGGGTGACGCTGATTTTGGGGGGACCTGGGGCAAAGAGCGGCGGGCACACTGCGCGAATTGGGTCGAACGCGGCAGCTGGGTCAGTTGCCTGGTCGAACTTCCTCATCGAACCGGAGACGCCACATGATCACGCCCCCCTGGTCCACCACCCTCGCCCTGGTTTTGACGGCGCTGCCTTGCATGCCGCTGCTGGCTGCCCCCGTGGTGCTGTCCAGCGCCAGCACTGACCTGGTGGTCAACGGCGGTGAAGCTGGCAACGGCTTGGTGCCCTACGACGGCTACTTCCGCTACACCGACCGCGCGACCAACGAAGAAACCACCTGGTCGGTCGACCCCATGCTGCGCTTTGCCAATGGCAGCACCGCCGTGCTCAGCGCAGGTGGCGCCAGCGGCCTGGGCTCCGCCACGCTTAACGGCGGCGGCGCCGAAAGCTCGGCCGTGTCCAGTGGCGTCAGCACCACGGCGCGCACCGAACTCATTGGCTCCAACGCACGCACCACATTCACCTTCACGGCCGCCCCTGGCACGCGCCTGGACGGCACCAGTTTTGTCTTCTATGCCGAGAACGACCTCTTCGGTTTTGCCAACGACTTCGCCGCCTTCCAGGGCACGATTGCCGGCGGCGACCTGGCGCTGTTCCAGTACGACTCAGCTGCCGGTGGCCTGACCGTGCGCATGACGGCTGAAACCGCCGGCGGTGCTGCGCTGTCGCGCTTTGGTTCCGGCATCTGGACCGCGTGGGGCACTGCGCTGGAAGCGGGCGATCTTGATGTGCTGTCCAGCGACGGATCCAACTTCGTCGCCCTGGGTGACATCGGCCTGGCCATGAGCTTTGCGCTCAGTGGCAGCACCGCTACCGTGGTCATCAACTACGACACGCAGCCGCTGCCACCCGGCGTGCCTGAGCCGTCCAGCGTGGCGCTGGTGGCGCTGGCCGCCTTGCTGGCGGCCCGGCAATCGCGCCAGCGCTGAGTGGCGCCCTTGCCCCGGGGCCCCGGGCCTCCGAGGCTCCGGGGGCTCCATGCCGTGCGAATCGGCACAGCAAACCTTTTCCATCTGACCGCACGGCAACACGTCGGTACGGCGCGGACCCCATTAAGCCGTCGCAGTTGCACGCCAAGCCCACCCGCTGAAACAGCTGCGGGTTAACCCGTTTAGAAATCGATTGCAAACGTTGGCATCATTGCACCCGAACTGCGCGACCCGCGCTGTGCTGGCGGCGCCAGTGCGGACACCGGCGCGCCAAGCCTGCCAACGATGCCTAAGCCCACACACGAAATCCATCTGGACCCTGTCCATGCACTGCTCAGGCGCAGCCAAGGCATAGGCGCAGGCCACCCGCTGTGGCCGCCTTTTTTGGCCCGACTGCAAACGCACCTGCCGGCCTTCATGCAGGAACTGCTGCCGCTGTACGGCCAGCGCGCCGACTTCCAAACCGTCATCGACACCATCCTGGCCACGGCCTGGCAAGGCTGGGCTGCGCGCCCCGCCGACCTGCGCGCCCTGGACGCCAAGCGCGAAGCCCAGCCTGACTGGTTTGCCTCAGAAAAGATGCTGGGCGCCGTGTGCTACGCCGACCTGCACTGCGGCAACTTGCAAGGCCTGATCAAGGAGATTGCCTACCTGCAAGAACTGGGCGTCACCTACTTGCACATCATGCCGCCCTTCAAGTGCCCCAGCGCGCACAACGACGGTGGCTATGCGGTCAGCAGCTACCGTGAAGTCAACCCCGCGCTGGGCAGCATGCAAGACCTGCGCGAGCTGGCCCAGGCGCTGCGCAAGGCCGGCATCAGCCTGGTGCTGGACTTTGTCTTCAACCACACCAGCGACGAACACGACTGGGCGCAGGCGGCCCTCAAAGGTCAAAGCGGCTACGAAGACTTCTACCTGTTCTTTCATGACCGCACGATTCCCGACGCCTACGAGCAGCACGTGCGCGAAATCTTCCCTGACGAACACGCCGGTGCCTTCACACAACTGGACGACGGGCGCTGGGTCTGGACCACCTTCCACAGCTACCAGTGGGACTTGAATTACGCCAACCCTGCCGTGTTCAATGCCATGGCCGCCGAGATGCTGGCCATTGCCAACCTCGGCACCGAAGTGCTGCGCATGGACGCTGTGGCCTTCATCTGGAAACAGCTGGGCACGTCTTGCGAAAACCTGCCGCAGGCGCACAGCCTGATCCGCGCCTTCAACGCGCTGGCGCGCATCGCCGCACCGGGGCTGATGTTCAAATCAGAAGCCATCGTGCACCCTGACGACGTGGTCAAGTACGTGTCGCCGCAAGAGTGCCAGCTGTCCTACAACCCTCTGCAGATGGCCTTGCTGTGGAATTCATTGGCCACGCGGCGCGTTGACCTGCTGCACATGGCCTTGGCCGAGCGCAGCCGCTTGCCGGCGCACACCGCCTGGGTCAACTACATCCGCGGCCACGACGACATTGGCTGGACCTTTGCCGACGAAGACGCGGCACGCCTGGGCATGCAGGCCTTTGACCACCGCAAGTTCCTCAACCAGTTCTACGTCAACCGCTTCCCAGGCAGCTTTGCGCGCGGCGTGCCCTTCCAAGACAACGCGGCCACGGGCGACTGCCGCATCAGCGGCACCTGCGCCTCACTGTGCGGCCTGGAGCAGGGCGACGAACACGCCGTGGCGCGCATCCTTTTGCTCTACGGCGTGGCACTGTCCAGCGGCGGGCTGCCCTTGATCTATCTGGGCGATGAGGTCGGCACGCTCAACGACCCGCATTACCTGAACGACCCCGCCAAGGCTGGCGACAGCCGCTGGGTGCACCGGCCACCGCGCGACGCGGCACGCTACGCCGCGCGCCACGACCCAGCCAGCAGCGCCGGGCGCATCTTTGCCGGCCTGCGCCGCCTGATTGCCGCGCGCCAACACAGGCCTGAATTGGCTGGCTGCGACGTGGTGCCCTTTGGCACGGACAACCCGCACGTGCTGGGCTATTTGCGCGGCAGCTACCCGCACCAGGTGCTGGTGCTGGCCAACTTCAGTGAACACGCGCAGCCGTGCAGGGCTGCGTTGTTCTGTGCCGCCCGCTCGAGCGCTGTCAACCATCTGAACGGCCAAAGCGCCGAGCTTTCCCAAGATCTGGAACTGCCGCCCTATGGCCTGGCTTGGCTTGCTTTTAACTGCGACTGAAATCGAATGCACCTCATTTGCTCCAATAGCAACAATTCATGGTTTTCCCTGAATTGCAAACGATTGCGGTAGTTGCTGTAAGCGGCTACTCTTGCCCCGATTCGTCATCGTCCGCGCACACACCGCGAAGAGACGGACTTTCACCCACCACAAAACCCCGGAGACAACATGCGCAAACTCTTCCCCACCACGGCCCGTGGCCCGCAGCTGACGCAGATCGCGGCGCTGATGGCGTCGTCGTCGTTCGCCGCCCTGCTGTCCATGCCCGCCTTCGGCCAAACCGCACCCGCTGCCGACGCGCAAGCCGACGTGGGCGGCCTGGAGCGTGTCGTCGTCACGGCCACCAGCACCTTGCGCTCCAAGCTGCGCAGTTCGGTGTCGGTGACCGACGTGGACCAGCAGCGCATCCTCGACTTCGCGCCGCGCTCTGAAGCCGAAGTGCTGCACCTGATTCCTGGCGTGCGCGCTGAAAGCTCGGCCGGCCCTGGCGGTAACTCCAACATCTCGGTGCGCGGCCTGCCGCTGGCCGACGGCGGCGCCAAGTACGTGCAACTGCAAGAAGACGGCCTGCCCACCGTGGCCTTTGGCGACATGAATTTCGCCAACAGCGACTACTGGATGCGCTACGACTACAGCATCGACCGCATCCAAACCGTGCGCGGCGGCTCGTCGTCCACGGCAGCCTCACACGCCCCCGGCGCCATCATCAACTTCATCAGCAAGACCGGTGACGTGGAAGGTGGCTCGGTGGGCCTGACCCGCGGCCTGGACTTCCACGAAAACCGCCTGGACGGCAGCTACGGCGGCAAGCTGGCACCCAACTTGCGCTTTCACATCGGCGGCTATTTCCGCGACGGCGAAGGCCCACGTGACACCGGCACCAATTCGCTGCACGGCTACCAGTTGAAGGGCAACCTGACCAAGACCTTCAACGGCGGCAAAGGCTTCTTCCGCGTCAACTTCAAGGCGCTGGACGAACATGCGCCCACCTACACCAGCATGCCCGTGTACGGCACCAAAAACGGCGACACGGTGGGCAACTTCAGGGCCCTGCCCAACTACAACATCCTCAAAGACTCGCAGTACTCGCCCTTTGTGGCCTCCATGGCCACGGTGGGCCCGGTGGGCACGGCCGTGGGCTCGTCCAGCCTGCACGAAGGCATCACCGTGCACGCCAAGGCGTTGGGCTTTGAGTTCGAAAACGATGTTGGCAACGGCATCACGCTGAACAACAAGTACCGCTACAACAAACAAGGCGGCGCCTTCCAGACCACCTTTGCCGGCTACAACACGCTGACCGATGTGCTGGGTGGCTTCGCTGCCGGCGCCGAAGCGCGCTACGCCAACGGGCCCAAGAAGGGGCAGGTGGTGACCACGGCCAACCTGCAAAACGGCCTGCTGTCCAACGGCCCTGGCATCAATGTGCAAACGCCCAACATGAACCATTGGGTGAATGACTTCAGTGTGGCCAAGAAGTTTGGCGACGTCTCGGCACGCGGCGGCGTTTACCTGTCCAGTCAGTCTGTGCATCAGGTGTGGCAGATCACGCCGCTGCTGACGGAAGTGGGCCGCACCGGTGCTGTCGTCGACGTGTTCGCCGGCTCTGGCGCAGCCGCTGCGGCGCTGACGACCATGGGCATGTCGGGCTTCAACAACAACTGGGGCGACTGCTGCGCCCGCAAGACCGACGCCACCTTTGCCACGACGGCGCCCTATGTCGCGCTGAGCATGGAATACGGTAACTTCGACTTCGACGCCGGCCTGCGCCGCGACAGCGTCAAGGCCAGTGGCACGGTGGCCTTCGGCACTGCGGCTGACCGCCGCGTTGACGTGAACGGCGACGGTGCCATCACTGGCGCCGAAAGCAAGGTCATGCTTGTCGACATCCTGAACGCGCGGCCGCTGGCCTACACGGTCAATGCCAACTCGTATTCGCTGGGCGGCAACTACCGCTTGAACAAGGACTTGTCGTTCTTCTTGCGCGCCAGCAAGGGTGCGCGCATCACCGCCGACCGTGTCAACCTGGGCGCTGTGGACGCGTCGGGCAAGATCCTGCCCGGCGGCAACCTGAGCTTCCTGGGCGAAGTCAATCAGACCGAAGCCGGTGTCAAGACGCGTGGCGATTTCGCCGGGGCCAAATACAGCGTGTTCGCCACCATCTTTGAGTCGCGCACCACCGAGTACAGCTACGACCAGACGCGCATCCAGCTGGGCCTGGACCCGATCCAGTTCGGCAAGTTCAAGGCCAAGGGCCTTGAGCTGGAGACCGTGCTGGCCATCGGTTCCTTCGCGGTCAACACCAACCTGACCGTGGTGGACATGAAGAACGCTGCGGGCTTCACGCCGCACGCCAACTCCAAGCTGATGTACACCGTGGCACCGCGCTACAACTTCGGCCCCGTGACGCTGGGCGCCGTCTTTGTCGGCCGTTCCAAGTCACCCAACGGCGACACGCCTGCCGACGGCTACACCGAAGCCCGTGTCATCACCAACGCTTTTGCCTCGGTGGACCTGTCGGACAACGCGGTGATCTCGCTCAACGCCAGCAACGTGTTCAACAAGATCGCGTCATCGGGCCAGGTCAGCACAACATCGACGCCGGGCCTATACAACTTCCGTCCGGAAACAGGCCGCGCTGTGAGTGCCAGCTTGCGCTACAACTTCTGACGGCCTGCGGGCTGCGCGCAGTGCAAAAGGGGGCCTCGGCCCCCTTTTTCATGGGCACCACGCTCTTGCCAATCTCCGGCCCAATCAGGCCTTGGCGCCCATGCGCCTCAGCGCTTCCAGATGACCCGGCATCTTCTCGGCCGAAGTCACCATGGCCAGGTGCTGCTGGCGCAGCATCTTCACGCTGTCCAGTGTGCGTTGGTCGAGCAAGGGGTCGTGACGCCGGGGCACGTTCAGTTGGCCCATGTGCACGGCCAGCCAGCTGGGTGGGCCGAAGAGATCGGCACCATCGACCACGAGGCGGCCGTACTGGCGGAACTGCTCGATCTTGTGCTGCAGC
>JANNEX010000165.1:0-7377 GCA_031379155.1 Rubrivivax sp. | reverse complement strand
CAGCAAGTCCACGCGGCGGTTGGTGAAGCGCAGTTCCATGCGCAGCGCCGGGTGTTGGGCCGCAAAGCGCGCCAGCACGGGCCCCAGCACGGTCTGGCCACAGCTGGGCACCGAGGTGATGCGCAGCGTGCCGCCCAGGCCTTGTTCTTCGTCCCCTGCAGAGCGTGCGCGCAGGCCCCGGCGCGCCGACTCGGTGGCTTCCAGCACCGCGCGGGCGCGCGTGGCCAGACGTCGGCCGGCTTCCGACAAACCTAAGGCACGTGTGGTGCGCGCAAACAGCGGCATGCCGAGTTGGCTTTCGATGTAAGCCACGCGCCGGCTCACGGCGGCGCGTGTCTGGCCCAGTTCACGCGCGGCCTGGGCAAAACTGCCGGCCGCCACGATGCGCGCAAACAGCTCCAGCGCATTGGCGTCGGGCAAGGGCGGGGCGCGGCGGTCCAGGGAGGACGGGCGTGTGCGAGGTGGATCAGCTCGGCCACTGGCGTGCCACGCGGCTACTACCGCGCTTTTGCGCAGTGGCTGGCGGCACGTGGGTACGCCGTGCTGAGCTACGACTACCGTGGCATCGCCGGCTCGCGGCGCGGCCCCTTGCGCGACGAAGCTGCGACCATGAAAGACTGGGCCGCGCTGGACATGAGCGCCGCGCTGGCCGCCGCCGAGGCGCGGCGCGCCACGCAGCAACTGCCCCTGCTGTTGGTGGGCCACAGCTTTGGTGGCAATGCGATTGCTTTTGCCCGCGGCGTCGAACGTGCCGACGCGCTGCTCATGCTGGGCTCGCAATTGGGTGAGCCGCGCTTGTACCCAGGCGTGCACCGCGCCGTGGCCGAGTTTTTCTTCCGTGCATGGCTGCCGGGCATCGTGTCGCTGACCGGCAGTTTGCCAGGCTGGGCCATGGGTGGCGGCGCGCAAGCTTTGCCTGCGGGTGTGGCGCGGCAGTGGGCGGCCTGGGGCTTGCGTCGTGGCTGGGCTTATGCCGACCCTTTGATGCAGCCGCACCGCAGCGCCTCGGCCATCAACGTGCCCGTGCATTTGTGGGACGTGAGTGATGACCTCAGCTTCGCGCCATCGCGCGCCGTGGACGCACTGGCTGAACAGTTTCGCAACGCCGCCGTGCAGCGCCACAGCATCACGCCGGCCCAGGTGGGCGCCAAGTCGCTGGGCCACTTCGGCGCTTTCCGCCGCAGCCCCGGGCCGCTGCTGTGGCAAGCACTGCTGGAGCGCATCGAAGCGGCGGCCCCGCAACTCAAGACACACACGGGCTAAGCCGCGACCACCGCCCCGGGGCGCTACATTGCGCCCGATGACCGAAGACCAGGCCAAAGCCGTGGTGTTGCTGCAAGCGCTGGAGACGGCCGCATCACCGCACTGGAGCAGCACTGACGCGCAGTGGGCCACCGCACAGGCGGTGGCCACGGCGGGGCCTGCGGCCACCCCTGCGCAGTTTGTCGTGGCGCGCGCGTCGCAGGCGCTGTCACGCTTGCTGCCGCGTGACAGCGCCTTGCAGCGCTGGCTGCAACGGCGTTGGTGGCGTGCCGCCTGGCTGCCTCTGGCGGCTGCGCTGGGTTTGATGGCGGGGCTGGTGGTGGACCAGTTGGGACCGCCGCAACAGGTCAACCTGCTGGCGCCTGCGGTGTGGGCGGTGGTGGCGTGGAACCTGGTCGTTTATGCCGCTTTGGCTTGGCCGCAAAGCAGGGGTCGGGATGGCGGCTGGCGTGACACGCTGTCGTCAGCGCTGCTGAATTGGAAAGCGCGTGATGCCGGCTTGGCCAGCGTCAACGCCACCTGGGCGGCCGTGGTCGCGCCGCTGACCGTGCAGCGCCTGACGCTGCTCATGCACACCGCCGCTGCGGGCCTGGCGCTGGGCCTGATGGCGGGCCTGTACTTGCGTGGCCTGGTGCTGGACTACCGCATCGGCTGGCAGAGCACCTTTGCCAGCACGGCGGCGGTGCAGCAAGCCCTGGCCGTGCTGCTGGCGCCGGCCAGCGCGCTCACCGGCATCACCTTGCCCGATGTGGCGCCGCTGCAGTTGGCGCCGGGCCAAGCGGCGCAGGCCAGCGCCGCGCTTTGGATCCATCTCTTCGTGGCCACGCTGCTGCTCTGGGTGGTGCTGCCACGCACCCTGTTGGCGTGGCTGGCCGCCTGGCGTGCACGGCGCATCAGCAGCAACTTTGCACTGACGCTGGACACGCCGTATTTCGAAGCCCTGCATCCTTTGATGCGCCCCGGGCCGCCGCGTGTGTTGCGCCTGTTGTGGGTGTCATCCACGCCACTGTTGCCGCTGCGCCTTTTCGATCAAAGCGAGCGCAGCCTGGCGCAGCCGTTGACCCTGCTGCGCAGCGAGCAGGGCGATGAGCTGCAATTGCATGCGCCACCGGCCGCCTTGCAAGGTGATGTGCCAGCGCCCAGGCCCTTGCCCTGGTGGCGCCGCGGGTGGCCGGTTGCGGACCCGGCACAACGCGAACTGGCCGCGCTGGCCAGGCGCATCGACGCCGTGCTGCTGTGCCAGCCCAGCGCTGCATCACCCCCGGCCTGGTTGGCATCGCTGGGCCGGCCGGTGCTGGTGCTGCTGGACTCGCCAACCGCCACGCCCCCGCAACTGAGCCTGCACGCGCTGGACGACGGTTGGTTGCGCCAAGGCCGGCTGCTGCAAGAGCTAACGCACGTCTTGAGCGGTGATGCGCGTGTGCAGCGCCTGGCTCAGGCCTGGCGTGTGCGTGAGCAGGCGCGCTTGGACGCAGCGCTGGCCGTGCTGGCCACCAGCCTGGGCCGCATTGCCAGCGCCCAGGTGGAACTGGGCCAGGCGGGCGCCGCCAGCGCCAATGAAGCGGCGGCGCGGCAGGCCTTGTCGCAGGCTTTGCAATGCGAGCTGCAAGACAGCCACCAGCGCCTGTGCGCAGCGCTGGGCCACAGCGAGCCAGCAGCGTTTGACGGCACAGGCCAGGACGCCATCGCCACCGTGCATGCCCGTGTCTCTGAAGGCCGCGCCGCGCTGCTGGGCGGCGCTGCCAGCGGGGCGCTGATGGGCCTGAAAGCCGACTTGCTCAGCGGCGGCTTGACCATGGGCGCTGGCCTGGTCAGCGGCCTGGTCTTGGGCGCCCTGGGCTCGGCCGGTGTGGCGCGTGGCATGAATGCCGCGCGTGGTACCGAGCGCAGCGTGGCGGCGTGGGGCAACGAAGTCATGGACAGGCTGGCAGCACAACTATTGGCACAGCACTTGGTGCTGGCCCACGGTGTGGCCCCGGCGCTGGCCGCGCAACGTGTGTGGGTGCTGGGCAAAGATGCTTGGTCTGACCTATGGCTGACGCGCGACTTGAAGGCCCCTGCTGCGACCCAAGCCGAGCGGCTGGCGCAGGCGCTGCAAACGCGGCTTGCGATGCAGGTGCGTCAACTGCTCGGCGGGCCCTGAGCAGTGCCCGATGGCACACAGCGCTGCGATACTGGCGTTTGACGCAATCCCAGGAGTAGTTCGATGACACCCGTGCGCATGCTGCTAGGCGCCTCCCTGCTGGCTCTGGCTGGCGCTGCCGCCGCACAAAACCCCAGTTGGCCCAGCAAACCCGTGCGCATCGTGGTCGGCTTTCCGGGCGGCAGCACACCCGACATGGCGGCACGCGCACTGGCCGACAGCCTGGCCAAAACCTGGGGCCAGGCAGTGGTGGTGGACAACCGGCCGGGGGCTTCGGGCAACGTTGGCGCCGACGCCGTGGCCAAGGCCACTGACGACCACACGCTGGGCGTCGTCATCAACGGCAACCTCACCTCGGCCAAGCAGCTCAACCCCAAGCTGCCCTATGACCCGGCCAAAGATTTCAGCCTCATCAGCCTGCTGGCCAGCGCGCCGCTGGTGTTGGTGACGCCGGCCGACCAGCCGCAAGGAGCCGCCTTTGTGCTTGCTGCCAAGGCGTCGGGCGACAAGTGGAGCTACGGCTCGGTCGGCATAGGTTCCGTCGGCCACCTGGGCATGGAAGTGGTCAAGGCGGCGATTGGAAACCAGGCGAGCGTGCACGTGCCCTTCAACGGCAACCCGGCAGTGATAACCGCCATGTTGAGCGCTAGCATCCAGATGGCCCTGGTGCCGCCTGGGCTGGCGCTGGCGCAGGTGAAGGCGGGCAAGCTGCACGCCATCGGGCTGGCCGGGCCACGCAGCTCGCTGGCGCCAGACGTGCCACCGCTGGCCGATGTGGGCATCAAGATGGCGCCGCTGGAAGTCTGGACCGCACTCGTCGGCCCCGCCAGTTTGAGCAAAGCCGCGTTGGACCGCCTGGCGCGCGACGTGCCCGCCGCCGTGAAAGACGCCGACACCAAACAGCGCCTACTGGCTGCCGGATGGGACGCGCAAGGCAGCAGCGCCGAAGCCCTGGCCGCGCGCGTGAAAGAAGAAGCGCGCATCCTGGGCGACATCATCACCAGCCGCGGCATCAAGCTGGAGTGAACACGGTTCAAGAACCGGCACGCAGCACGCCGGTCTACGGCGAATTTGACGTGCTGGTGGTGGGCGGCGGCCCGGCCGGTCTGGCCGCCGCCGTCAGCGCCGCGCGCCACGGCGCGCGCACCCTGCTGGTCGAACGTTATGGCTTCCTGGGCGGCATGGGCACGGCCGGTGGCGTGACCAACTTTGCCGGGCTGTACGGCAAACGCGGTGGCGTCATGCAGCCCTTGGTGCGTGGTGTGGTGGACGAGCTTTTGGCGCGCATCGAAGCCCTGGGCGGCTTGAACGAGCCGCAAGACGGCTTGCAGGGCCGCATCCGCGTGCGCAGCTATGACGTGGCGGCCTACAAGTGCGCCGCCGACGCGTGGTTGCTTGGCGCTGGCGTGTCGCTGCTCTTCCACGCCTGGGCTGTTGGCGTGGTGATGGACGGCGACTGCCTAACGACCGTGTTGGTGGAAACCAAATCGGGCCGGCGCGCCATCAAGGCGCGCCAGTTCATCGACTGCTCGGGAGACGCCGACATCGCGCACTTTGCCGGCGCCGCCAGCACACTGGGCGACGGCGCCGGTGACATGCTCTACCCGAGCACCCTATTTCGCATCGGCCATGTGGATGCGCCACGCGCGCAGGCGGCGGTGGGTGACTTCAAGGCCATTGACGCGCTGATGGCACAGGCCGCCAGCCGCTACGACTTTGCGCGACGTGGTGCCATCCTGCGGCCCCAGCGCAACCCCAGTGAGTGGCGCGCCAACGTCACGCAACTGCGCAACGCGGCTGGCAAAGCGGTGGACGCGACGGATGCAGCGCAGCTCAGCGCGGCAGAGGTCGAAGGCCGGCGCCAAATCGTTCAGTACATGCAATTTCTGCGTGCCGAAGTGCCGGGTTTTGAGCAAGCGCAGATCAGCGAAATTGCCGCGCAAGTGGGCGTGCGTGAAACGCGGCGTGTGCACTGCCAGCACATGCTGAGTGCCGATGAAGTGCTGGGCGGCGCGCGTTTCGACGACAGCATCGGCCTTAACGCCTGGCCGGTGGAAACGCATGTCGCGGGTGACATTCAATGGGCCTTTCCGCGTGACCCCGACAACAGCTTCAACCCACTGCCCTGGCGCATGCTGGTGCCGCTGACCGTGGGCAACCTGCTGGTGGCAGGGCGCTGTGCCGGCATGGAGCATCTGGGCCAGAGTGCGGCGCGCGCCAGTGGCGCCTGCTTCGTCATGGGCCAGGCGGCGGGCACGGCAGCGGCGCTGCGTGTGGCTGACAACTTCAGCGTTGCCGAGTTGCAGCGCCAGCTGCGTGCCGACGGTGCGGACCTGGGTGGCTTGGCAGAAACGACAAGAGACAAGCCCGCCTAGGCCCCGCACCATGGCAGACCCTGCACCGGAGACATCATGAAACCCATACGCCTCGCTGCCTTCTTGCCTTTGGTGGCCAGCAGCTTATCGAGCACCACCTTGGCAGCACCACCCACCAGCCTGAGCGAAGCCGCGCAGCAAGTGTGCAAAGGCCAAGCCAGCAGCGAATCACTGGTCATGGCCGCCCTGGCGCGTGCCAAAGCGGTGAGTGCGCTCAACGCCTTTGTCACCCTGGACGAAGCCGGCGCACTGGCCCACGCCCGCGACGTCGACAAAGCGCGCGCCGCCCGCCCTAAAAATTGCGCGCCTTTGATGGGCGTGCCCATCGTGGTCAAGGACAACATCGAAGTCGCCGGCCTGCCATCCACCGCCGGCACGCCCGCGCTCAAGGGCTATGTGCCCAAGGCTGACGCGCCGGTGGTGGCCAGGCTGCGCAAGGCCGGCGCCATCGTGCTGGGCAAAACCAACATGCACGAGCTGGCCTTTGGCATTTCGGGCTTCAACCCGACCTTCCAAAGCGGGCCAGAACCTGGTGTGCGCAATGCCTATGACAGCAGCAAGAGCGCGGGAGGTTCATCGTCAGGCACCGGCGCGGCGCTGGGCGCGGGCGTGGTGCTGGGCGGGCTGGGCACCGACACGGGAGGCTCGGTGCGCATCCCCTGCGCCTTCAACGGTTGTGTGTCGTTGCGGCCCACCGTGGGGCGCTATCCGGGCGGTGGCATCGCGCCCATCAGCCACACACGCGACACGGCAGGGCCCATGGCGGCGGGCATGGCCGATGTGGAGCTGCTGGACCGCATCATCACTGGCGCCAAAGCCATCAAGCCGGTGCCGCTGCGCCGTGTGCGCCTGGGCCTGGTGAAAGAGTTTTTGGCCCACATGGACGACGACACGCATATGGCTTTCCAGGCCGCACTCACCAAACTCAAGGCGCAGGGCGCGAACGTCATTGAGATCAGCATGCCGCTGCTCACTGACCTGAACAACGCCGTTAGCTTTCCGGTCGCCATGTACGAGGCCCACGACGACATGGTGGCCTACTTGCAGGCCACGGGCAGTGGCGTGAGCATCGACACCCTGGCCGCACAAGCCGCCAGCCCCGACGTGAAAGGCACCTATCAAGGCCTGGTAGTTCCGCGCAAATTGCCCGGCCCCAACAACACCCTGGTGGACGCCAAGCCGGCCTACGACGCGGCCATCAAAACATCGCGCCCGGCCCTGCAAGCGCTGTACCGGCGCAGCTTCAACCAACACGGCATTGACGCGCTGGTCTTCCCCACCGTGCCGCAAGTGGCCTTTGCCGCCAAGCCCGACAGCAGCAGCGTGGCCGTGTTCATGGCCACCATCCAAAACACCGACCCCGGCAGCAACGCCGGTGTGCCCGGGCTGCAAATCCCCATCGGCCTGGGCGCCAGCAGCAAGTTGCCGATTGGCCTGGAGCTGGACGGGCCGGCCGGTGGTGACCGTCGCTTGCTGGCCATCGGCCTGGCGGTGGAAGTCGCGCTCGGGCGCATGCCGCCAACCGTGCAGAAATGAAAACCGCGCAGCAGTTGGTGGAAGAAGCGAAGCGCGAAGTCGTCACGCTCAGTCTTGACG
>JANNEX010000040.1:0-7970 GCA_031379155.1 Rubrivivax sp. | reverse complement strand
TCGAAAAGCGCCGCCCAGCCGGCCACGTCGCGCGGGGCGAAGGTCGTGAAAGGCGGTTGTTCGATGAGCATGAGAAAGGCCTTGAGCCCCGGCCTTGAACCCGGGTCGTCCCCGGTTTATCGGCCTGGCGGTGGCGGTGCTTAAACCCGCAGGCTGAGCATCAGGCCTTCGCGCGCGTTGGCGCGGCCGTCCAGCAGCGCGCGGTAGGCGGCTTCTGTCGCTGCAGTGCCCTCGTGGTTGACGATCTTCAGCCAGGGGTCGTCGGCGCGTTCGACGCGCGCGATGAAGGCGTTCCAGGCCTCGGCGATGCGCTGTTCCAGCAACTCGCGGCCCCAGCCTTCGGGCGCTGGTGCGCTGCGCTTCTTGATTTGCGCGGGGGCGAAGAAGAGCGTCGGGCGCGGGCCCGGCAGGCCACGTCCGGAACCCAGCGCTGAGACGTGCGTGCCGCCGATGGAGCTGCTGTATTTCAGCGCCTCACCGAATCGTTCATGCACGCTGTGGCGCAGCGCGGCGTTGCCGGCGAAGTCGATGAACACGGTCGGCACCGTGGGGTCCAGCGTGGCCACGTCGGCGTAGAGCCGCACCTCGTCATAACAGCCAAGTTCAGTGGTGAACTTCAGGTTGGGTGGCGAGGTCAAGCCCACCACTTTGGGCGCACCGGGGCTGCCCCGGCGCAGCGCCAGGCAAAAGGCGGTGCCGTAGGCGGTCTTGCTCGACGCGCTGGACAGCAGCAACTGCTGCGCGCCGAAGAACTGCTGATCGGCCAGGAAGTCGTCGATGAGGAAAGAGGTGACGAAGAGCGGCCGCAGCACGGCGGTCAGGCCTTCAAGGCGTGGCTGCCAGCCGGGGTCGGCGGCGCAGAAGGTGTATTGCTGGTAGGCGGCGGCCAGTTCTGCGCGGTGCGGCGCGGCGTCAAAAAAGCCAGTCGCGCGTACGCGGGTGGGTGTGACCACCAGATGCGCGCCGGCCGGGTAGTAGCCATAGACACGCTGGCCGGCGCTGAGACCTTCGGCGCGAGATTCTGTGACGGTGGCATAGCCCCACACTGGCAGGCAGCCCCAGGCGGCGTCGGGTGCGGGGAAGAAGTTCCAGTACTTCATCAGCTCGCCAAAAGCTGCGTAGGTGATGTTGTTGGCGGTCAGCGCGAAGCTGTGTATGGCCAGCCTGGCTTGGCCAAGATCGAGTGCGCGCGTGGCGTCGGGGTCGGGGCCGAAACGCAGTTGGTGCAGGTCTTGGCGGCTGATGTACAGGCGCTGTGCGGTGTGGGTGTTCATGCGGGGTTCATGTGGGGCTCTCAGGCGGGGCCGCCAGCATAAGCGCGTTGGCACCAAGAGGGCGGTCACCCCCGCGACGCTGTTGTCGCAGGGGTGGGCCCGGCCACGGCTTACTGCCGGTTCACGCCGAGCAAGCGCCCGACGAGTTGGCCGTTGACGTACAGCGCACCTTCGGGTGCGGCAGCGTCGGCGTGGAATTCGAGCAGGGGCTCAGCCTCCACCGGGGCTTCAACCAAGGCCAGCTTTTGCGCCAAGGCGTCAAGCATGCGGCTGGCCGCACGCAACATGCCTTCAAGCGCCTGGCGCACGGGGCGCTGTTCGGGCTGGACGACATCGTAGGGAAGTTCTTGCAAGTACATGATGGATCTCCGTGTGGCTTGGGCGTGCCCGGTGCACGGGCGCCCAGCCAGGGTCAGGATTCAGGGGCTGTGTCGCAGGCGGTGGACTTCACCGCGCAGTTCGTTCTTGCCTTGCTGGCGTTGCGCGCCAGGGCCAGGTCGGTGAGACCCGGCGGCACGCCGCAGGCTGGCGCTCACGAACGGGTTGCGCGGCTTGATGGACTTGAGGGTCAGCTTCATCGGTTTTCTCCTTCGTGGTGGCAAAAGAATCGGGGGACAAAAAAACAAACGGCCCGGGCTGCTGGTGCAACCCGGGCCGTGGTGGACTTGATGCCACGCGCAGCTTGTGCGCTAGGCCTTCAGGTCACCGGCACCCCGGGCGGAGCACCATCGTCTTGCGCAGCCAGGCCAGCCATGCCAGCGTTGATTGCCCCTGCGGCTGCACACAGGCAGCTGGCGGGCATTTCAACGATGAGCAAGAACTGGTTCATGGCGCTTTCAGTGTGGGTTGATCGGCTGCGGAAGGCGGCGAGCTAAGGAAGAACTCTTCTCTACAGGCTTGCGCAAATGATAAACGACCGCTTATCACTGCGCAAGCCCTGTTGCCCTGGAAAAGCCCGGTAAAAACCCGTGTTTCATCCCTCAAACATGGGATGAAGGTGGCGGCCGTTCACTTCTTGCGCTTGAGCGGCGCCACGCCGGTCTGCGTGCGCAGCCACAGCGCGTGGGCGTCTTCGGCAGCACCACTCAAGGGCTTGGACGGACTGTGCGGCGCAGAAGTTGGCGGTGTTGCGGGTGGCGTCAGCACTTCGCCCAGCAAGTCGAGCAAGCGTGTGCGCGCGCGCTGCGGGTGGCGGCGGTAGTAGCTGAGCACCAGGCCGACGATGAAACGTTCGTCGTCGTCGCGTGGTTGTGATTCTTCGCGCCCTGGCTCGCTGCGCGGCGCGCTGAAGGCGGCGGCGGATGGTGATGCGGATGAGGCTGCGGCGCCGCCGCCATGCGCCACGTCCATCCAGCCCGGCGGCTTGTGGCACAGGTGTTCAAACTGGCGCGCCAGGCGCTCACCCATCTGGCGTGAACGGCCTTTGATCTGGCTCCAGTAGCTGGGCTGGATTTGCACCCGCTCAGCAAAGCGGCGTTCCAGCCCGCGCAGCGTGGCCGCGTCGGCGTGGCGCGCGGTGGCGCGCACAAACTCTTCGAAGAGGGCCAGCGCGTTGTCCAGGCGGGTCTGCGCAAGCGCCTGGGCATGGTCTTGGGGGCTGGCTTGCATGAGGCGCAATGATAAAGCGCCCTTGAGCAAGCAATGGCAAGTTTGAGCAAAGGCCGCAAGACTGGAGCGCTTGGCTCAAGCAAGCAAGGGCGGGGAGTGCGGCGCCCGCCAAACCCGGGTCAGCCTGGGCGACGCATGCCGCTCACTTCAGCTGTCAGCCCATAGGCGCAGCAGGTTGTGGTAAGTGCCGCTCAGGCGCACCGTGTGTTCGTTGTCGCCGCTGGCGTTGCGCAGCGCCATCAAGGTCTGATCCAGGTCATGCAGCAGGCGGCGTTGTTCGTCGCTGCGCACCAGGCTTTCGATCCAGAACACACAGGCCAGGCGCGTGCCGCGTGTCACGGGCAGCACCTGGTGCACGCTGCAACTGGGGTAGATCACCAGGTCGCCCGCAGCCAGCTTCACGCGCGGCCGGCCCAAGCTGTCTTCAATGGCCAGTTCACCGCCGTCGTAGTCATTTGGCTCGGCCAGGAACAGCGTGGCCGAGATGTCGGTGCGGATTCGTTGGCCGCTGGCATGGTGCAAACGCACGGCGTTGTCCACATGCTTGCCAAAGTGGTTGTGCGCGCCGCCGTAGCGGTTGAACAGCGGCGGGAAGATGTGCTTGGGCAGCGCAGCGCTGAAGAAGGCCGGGCTGCGCTTCAAGGCACCCAGCACCAGGGCTTGAAGCAGCTTTGTCAATTCATGTTCGGGCGACAACTGCTGGTTGTTTTTGACCTGTGCGGACTGCTCACCCGCGGTGCTGCGCCCGTCGTCCCAGGGCGCGTGGGCCAGCGCCGTACGCGCTTCGCGCAACTCGTCAGCGTTGAGGATCTTGGGCAGTTGCAGCAGCATGGCATGGTCTAGAAAGTGGTGACGATGCTGAATTGCGCCGAGCGCGCCGCGCCGGGTACCGTGAAGCCACGGTAAATGCCGTCGGCATAGGCGCGGTCCAGCAGGTTGAACAGGTTGAGCTTGAAGGTGACCGGCTTGAGGCTGTATTCGACCAGCGCGTCGGCCTTGGCGTAGCCCGGCGCCAGGTTGCTGCCAGTCTCGGCCAGCGCTGGCTTGGTCTTGCTGCGGCCGTCAATGCCCAAGCCCAGGCGCAGCTTGCTGGTGGCGCGCCAGGCCAGCCAAAAGCCTCCTGTCAATCTTGGCGTTAGGCCGGGTTCCAGCCCCGTGGGGTCAGCAACCGTGCCTGCCAGGTTGGGTGCAGCTGCGTCGATGCGGCCTTTCATGATCGCCAGGCTGGCGAAAACTTCCAGATCGGGCGTGATGCGGCCAGCGGCCTCGACTTCAAAACCGTCAGTGTGGCGGCCAGCGCTGAGCAGCGGTTGTGCGTCAGCGGTGGTCGCGTCGGTGTTGCGCTCGTTCAGTTTGTGGGTACGAAACAGGGCCGCTCGCAAACTCAAGTCACCGTCGACCGTGTCCCATTTGGCGCCCAATTCGGCGTTGCGGCTTTGCTCGGCAGGTGTGGCTGCACTGCGCTGCGCGCTGGCTTGGCGCAGCGCGTCGGTGGCGCCGGCCACGCCGAATTGATAGAGGTCGCCGGTGGTGTTGAAGCTGGTGCCCCAACCGGCGTAGTAGCTGGCTGCGGCAGTGGGCTGCCACAACAGGCCCAGGCGCTTGCTCAGCAGCGTGTCGTTGCGCTGCCACTGCACGCTGGGCGCAAAGGCCAGGCTGGTGTAGTCGGCAGTGAAGCGGTCAGCACGCAGGCCGCCCACCAGCTTCCAGGTCGGCGACAGCGCCATCGTGTCCTGCGCATAAGCGGCCAGCGTGCGCGCCGAAAAGTCGGTCTGCGGTGTGCGCACGCGGGTGTCAGCGATGGCGCTGGTGCCACCCGCGTTGCCCCAGGTCGTGTTGCTCTTGGCGGGCGTGCCGCCGTAGGCAAACACCGACGAATGTTCTTGCGCCACTTCGACCCCGGCCAACACTTCGTGTTGGGCGCCCCACGCACTGTGCTTGCCGCTGTAGTCGCTGGTGAAAAAGCGGTGCTGGTCGTTGGCGCCGCGGGTCTGGCTGCCGCGTGAAATGGGCGTGCTGTCGCTGACCACAGAAAAGCTCGAAGGCAGTGGCGTGGCAAAGCCTGCGGTGGTGGCCCACAGGTCGCGTGCATAGCGGCCCTGGCGCAGCGTGGTCTTGAGTTCGCTGCGGTCGGCAAAGCGGTGCACGTGACTCAGGCTGGTGACGGTGACGCTGTCGCTTTGGTAGTCAGACGCGGTGCCGTACCAGCGCCGCTGCGTGGCGTCCACGGGGCGGTTGTTCAGCCAGCGAAAACCGTAGTCGGGCAGGTCGTCGTAGCTCAGGTGGTAAATGCTGGTCTGGAATTCGTCGGCAGTGCCTATGCCCCAGCGCAGTGCCGGCGCCACGCCCAGGCGGCGCGACGTGGGCCCGTTGCGCGTGCTGCCCGCGTCGGTGAGCATGGCGTTGACACGCAGTGCAGCGTCGTCGCCGGTGCGCTGGCTAACGTCCAAGGTGGTGCGCACGTAACTCGCCTGGCCCAGCGTCACTTGCAGCTCATTGGGCGTGTAGATCGACGGCTGTTTGCTGGCCTGGTTGATGATGCCGCCGGTAGAGCCACGGCCATACAGCATGCTGGCCGAGCCGCGCAGCACCTCCACGCGGTCGAGGTTGAAGTTGTCGCGGTTGTACTGGGCGATGTCGCGCAGGCCATCCAAAAAAATGTCACCGCGCGCACTGAAACCACGCAGGCGGATGAGGTCGCCAATGCCACCGCCTTCACCGGCCTCAAAAGTGATGCCGGCCACGCCGTGCAGCGCGGCCTTGACGCTGTCGTTGCCACGGTCGTCCATCAGCTTTTCGGTGACCACCGTGATGGACTGTGGCACGTCACGCAGCTCTTGTTTGCCTTTGCCGGCGGTGGTGGTGCTGGCCTGGTAGGCGTCGCGGCCCTCTGGCTCGGCGCTGCCTTGCGCGCGCACGGGGGGCAAGGTGGTTTGGGCGCTGGCGATGGTGGCCAGCAAGCCCGTTGTGGTGGCAACGGCGGTCAGCGCTGACAGGCGCCAGTGGGGGTGCGGCATGGCTCAGGGTTCCAGTTCAAAAACGATGGGTGCATCGGCTTCGCACTCGACGGCTTTGCCGCCTTCGGTGCAAGGCACGAAGCGGGCGCTGCGCATGGCAGCCAGGGCCTGTTCGTCCAGCCGCGCGTAGCCGCTGGACTGGCGTAGGCTGACGCTGCGCGGCTGGCCCTGCACGTCGACGACGACATGCAGCAAGACGGTGCCGGACTCGTGCGCGCGGCGCGAAAGTTTGGGCACCACCACGGCAGGTTCCAGCAAATAGCGCAGTCCGCCGGGTGGCTGGTGCAGGGGGCGGTCTTGACGTGACACCGGGGGCGGTGCGGCCGCCGGGGTTGTGGCGACGGGTGTCGGGTTGTTCGCCGCCGTCGCAGCCAAAGGGATGGCAGGCTCAGGCGTGTGGGCTGGGCTGCCATCGTTGCCGGTGGCAACCGTTGGACTGGGCCAGACCGTGGTGAGGGTCGCTGGCACGACGCGGTTGGGCCAGTGTTGCAGTGCGGCGGTGGGCCAGGGCTTGTGGGGACTGCTGAGCCCTTCGCTGGCTTGGGCCTGGGGTGTTGGTCCGTCCAGCGTCAGCAGCCTTACCGCCAGGGGCACTGCAGCGGCGGCCACCGATGCATGCCTGGCTGAGCCGACTTGCGTCAATGCCCAAAGCAGCAGGCAATGAAAAGCCAGCACACACATCGCCGCAGAGGGCTTTTGCTGCTGATCAAAATGTGGGCTGTGGAAGCTTGGCACAGCGCCACTATAACGCAAATGCGAGTGATTCGCATTTACGAAGCAAGCTTGAATCGGAAGATTAGCGGCGCATCGGCACCGGCTTGCGGCGGACTCAGGGCGCGCGGCGTGCTGGTGTGGGGGCTGTCAAACGATGGCCAAACTCACCCAGGTTATGGCGCACAAAGGCCATGCGTTCGCGCCGGTTAGGCAACTGTGCGCCCAGCGGCCCGTCCACCAGCAGGCAGGCCAAGCCATGCACCTGGGCCCAGATCAGCGCGGCGCCAGCTTCTGGGCCAGGCTGGGGGTGGATCAGCGGCACCAGTTTCATCAGCGGCGCGTAGGCCCGTGCGCCCGCTTCCTGTGCCGCCACAAAGCGCGCCGGGTCACACAGGTCGGGCCTGAACATGACACGGAAGACGCCGGGCTGGTCGAGCGCAAAACCCACGTAGGCCATGCCGGCGACGGTGAGTGTGGCGGCCGCGTCGCCAGGGCCAGAACGCGTGTGGGCACGGCCCAGGCGGCGGGCCAGTTCGTCAAAGCCCTGCGCCACCAACTCGGCCAGGATGCTTTCCCGGTCAGCAAAGGGCTAACGGCCTTGTTGCGTGGCCTCAGTGGCGCGGTGTGGATGGTGCCGGTCTGACTAGCGCTGGTACACGCGCACGTAGTCGACTTCCATCTGCTGCGCCGTGAAGCCTGGGTCGACGGCGCCGCCAAGGTCGCCGCCAATGGCCAGGTTGAGGATCAGGTACTGCGCATTGTCAAAAGGCCAGCGTGTGGTGTCGCCGGTTTTCGGGTTGTCGAAGACCATGTACACCCTGTCGTCGACACCGATCTGGATGCGCTCGGCATTCCAGGTCAGCTGGTAGTTGTGGAAGGCCGTGCAGGCGTCGCTCACCAGCGTGCTGGCGCCGCGGCCCACGCCCACGTTGCCGTTGAAGTAGTTGTAGGCACGGGTGTGGATGGTGCCCAGCACCTGCGACTTGTCCCAGCCGGTCTGCTCCAGGATGTCGATCTCGCCGTCCTCGGGCCAGCGCCCGCCGCTGCCCAGCATCCAGATCGCCGGCCAGGTGCCCGCTGCGCAGGGCATCTTGGCACGCACCTCAATGAAGCCGTAGGTCCAGCTGGCTTTGCCGCGGGTGACCAGGCGGGCCGACGTGTAGCGCTGGCCGCCGTAGTCGGCGGCCGTGCGCAGCTCTTCCTTGCGCGCCGTAATGATCAACCGCCCGCCTTCGACACGCGCGTTTTCGCTGCGGTTGCGCGCGTAGTACTGCAGCTCGTTGTTGAACCAGCCCACGGCGTTACGCTCGGTGTCGTAGTCCCACTTGGCTGCATCGGGCAAGCCGGCAGCCGAGAA
>JANNEX010000013.1:0-3124 GCA_031379155.1 Rubrivivax sp. | reverse complement strand
TGGCTTGAGTAGCTTCATGCTCTTCCTTGTTGAGTGATGTCTGCATCGCGGCGGTGATGCGCCCGGTGCAGACATTCGCAACTTCCGTACCAGCGGTAACCGCAGTAAGCGCAGCAAGTGCTTGAAGCTTCATGGTGTTTTCCTCTCAAAGTGGCACCTGCCGGCCACGTGGCTGGCCACGACGTTGCGTTCGTCACCCAACATCAGCCAGGCAAACACACGCGCATGCAGCGGTTGTGCGGCGTTGCCGCGCTGGCCCTGGGCCACGGCGTCGCGGTGCCGTGCGACGGCCCCGCTGGCCCAGTCCCACACCACCACGTCGGCCAGCGTGCCGGCGTCCAAGCTGCCGATCTCATGGCCCAGGCCCAGGGCCGTGGCCGCGCCGCGCGTGGCCGCGTGCAAGGCCACCCAGGCGTTGAGCTGGTTGCCCCGCAGCGCTTGCACCTTGTAGGCCTCGGCCAGCGTGCGCAGCATGTTCAAACTGGTGCCGCCGCCCACGTCGGTGGCCGTGCTGACGCCGTGGCCGCTGCTGATGGCGGCTGGCCAGTCAAACAAGCCGCTGCCCAGGAAGAGGTTACTGGAGGGGCTGTGGGCGATGTGCGCACCGCTGTCGCGCAAACGCGCCCGGTCCTGGTCATCCAGCCATATGCCATGCGCCAGCACGGCGCGTTCATGCAGCAGGCCGGCACGTTCGTAGACGTCGAGATAACTGCGAGATTCAGGGAACAGGCGTGCCACCCAGGCCACTTCGGCCTGCGTTTCTGCGACATGGGTCTGCATGTAGACACCATTGTGGCGGCGGCACAGTTCACCGGCCATGGCCAGTTGCGCGGGCGTGCTGGTGATGGCAAAACGCACCGTCACCGCATAGGCGTTGCGGCCCTGGCCATGCCAGCGCTGAATCAGGGCTTCGCAGTCGCGCTGCGCGAGCACCACGTCATCACACAGGGCCGGCGGCGCGTGTCTGTCCATCAGCACCTTGCCGGTGATGACGCGCATGCCACGCTGGCTGGCGGCAGTGAACAGCGCGTCTGCCGACGTTGCGTGCACGGTGGGGAAGACCACCGCTGATGTCGTGCCGTGGGCCAGCAAGGCGTCCAGAAATTGCGCCGCATCTTGCATGGCCACGGCCTCATCGGCGTGGCGCAACTCGGCCGGGAAGGTGTAGGTCTGCAACCAATCCAACAGCCCCGCACCCCAACTGCCGATAACGTCCAACTGCGGGCTGTGCACATGGGTGTCGATGAAGCCGGGCAGCAGCAGGCAGCCGCGGTGGTCGTGCTGATGCCAGTCGGGGCCCGGTTCTTGCACCTGTGCGCCCACGATGCGGCCAGCCTCATTGATCAGCAGCCAATGGTCAGGGCGAAAGCGCACGCCGTGCATCGAAGGGCTGCCCCACGACGGCGTGGCCGTGAAGTCCAGCAAGTCGGCACGAATGGCGATGGGCTTCACGCCGCTTCCTTGCGTGGCAGGGCGCCCGCAGGCAACAGCCGCGCCACTTCACGCACCTGCTCACGAAACCAGCGCATGCTGGCGGCAGCGTGGGTCAGCTCGTGCCACAGCTGGTAGTAGGTCAGCGGCGGGAAGGCAACCGGGCAACGCACGATCTTCACTGGCAGCGTGGCCACATAACGGCTGCAAAACTGGCGGCCCGTGGTCAGCACCAGCAAGCTGTCGGCCACCATGAGCGGAATCAGGCTGAAGTGCGAAGCACGCACCACGATGCGCCGCTGTGCGCCAGCCGCGTGCAGGTGTTCGTCGATGACGCCCAGCGCGCCGGGGCTCATGGGCATGGGGGCGACGTGTTCGTTGTCCAGGTACTTCTGCACTGTCCACTGGCCCTTGGATGTGCGGCCTGCGCTGGGATGGCCCTGGGCCACCAGGCACACCACTTCGTCGGTGAGCAGTTTGCCCAGGTGCAGCTCTTCGGGCGGGCGCAGCCAGTTGCCGATGACCAGATCCACATCGCCGGCGGCCAGATGGCGGCGGTAGTCGTAGTCCTGGCTCAGGGGCATCAACTCCAGGCGCACGCCGGGGGCGCTGCGCTTGATGTGGGCCACCAGGCGCGGCAGGAACAGGGGGTCCAAATAGTCGCTGGCCGCGACACGAAACAGGCTGCTGGCGTGTGCGGCATCAAAAGGCGCGCTGCGCAGCGCACGGCCCTGGCGCGTGAACAGGCGTTCAGCGTCTTGCAGCATGCGCGCGGCGGGTGCCAGCAGTTGCAATGCTGTCTCGGTGGGCTGCATTTGCTGGCCGGCGCGCACCAGCAAAGGGTCACCCGTCAGCACGCGCAGGCGCTTGAGCTGGGCGCTGACCGCCGGCTGGCTGGTGCCCAGCTTGGTGGCGGCGCGCGAGACACTGCGTTCGTGGATCACGGTGTGAAGAACCCGGATGAGGTAGAGGTCTATGGTGTCGAATTCGGCGCGCATCCACATACTCCGTTGGCACTAGCTACTATGTGTCTGAAGATATGTAGGCGCAAGCTGCAAGCGTTACCTTTCGGGTAAGTCCTGATCTGACCGCACGCCACCTCTACATCCGTATGAACACACGTCCCTTGCGCTTTTTTCACCGTGGCTCAGTGCTCAGCATCGACGCACCCGAGTCCACCCGCACCGTCTTGCAGTGGCTGCGCGAGGACGCCCATTGCAGCGGCACCAAAGAAGGCTGCGCCGAGGGCGACTGCGGCGCTTGCACCGTGGTGCTGGGTTCGCTGGACGCACAAGGCGCCTTGCAGTTGCAGCCCGTGAATGCTTGCATACAGTTTTTGCCCACGCTGGACGGCAAAGCCTTGTTCACGGTGGAAGACCTGGCCGCGCCAGGTGAGTCATTGCACCCGGTGCAGCAAAGCATGGTCGACTGCCATGGGTCGCAGTGCGGTTTTTGCACACCGGGTTTTGTGATGAGCCTGTGGGCTTGTTACGAGTCTCACCAGCAGGCGGGCACGCAGCCCACACGACAGCAGTTGGCCGACGACTTGTCGGGCAACCTGTGCCGTTGCACCGGCTACAAGCCCATCCTGCAAGCCGCTCAGCAGATGTTCGCGGCACCCGCTGCCTTGCTGGCGCGCGAGCCGGTGGTGCAAGCGCTGAAAGTCCTGGCCCAAGAACCGCCGCTGCACACC
>JANNEX010000160.1:0-1944 GCA_031379155.1 Rubrivivax sp. | reverse complement strand
CACTGGCCCTGGTGCTGGACCAGATCGGCTTCACGGTGGCCGTGCTTGAAGGTGGCTACCGCGAATTTCGCCGTGCGGTGTTGGCCGATCTGCAAAACCCGCCCGCGCTGAAATTTTGCGTGCTGCTGGGCCGCACCGGTTCGGCCAAGAGCCGCTTGCTGCAAACGCTGGCCACGCAGGGTGCGCAGGTGCTGGACCTGGAAGCGCTGGCCAATCACCGTGGCAGCGTGCTCGGACTGGTGCCGGGTGAACAGCAGCCGTCACAGAAGGCCTTTGAGACCCAGTTGTGGCAAGCCCTGCGCGGCCTGGACCCGGCTCGTGTCGTCTACGTCGAAGGCGAAAGCCGCACCATTGGCCGCCTGCGCTTGCCCGAGCCGCTGTTGCAGCACATGCGCGCCAGCGCCTGTGTGCAACTGGAGATGACGCTGGCCGCACGCGTTGAATTCCTGCTGCACGACTACGCCCACTTCGTGGCCGACGTGGCCAGCTTTTGCCAGCGCCTGGACAACTTGCGCGAATTGCGTGGCAATGACACGGTCACGCGGTGGCAAGCCCAAGCACATGCCGGTCAGATCGACACTGTGGTGCAAGAGTTGCTGGCGCAGCACTACGACCCGATCTACGTGAAGTCGATGCAGCGCAACTTTGCCACCTTTGCGCAGGCACCCGTGGTGGCACTGCAAGATGCGTCGGCCGGCAGCCTGCAAGCCGCGGCGAAGGTCTTGATGGCCGCTGATGGCTGAAGACGAAACCCTGCTCGCGCAATAGCTGCGCCCAGCGCTGCTGCGCCAGTGGCCCGAGCTGCACATGGGCGCGGCGCAAAGCTGCAAGTCAGCGCCAGGCACGCGCAGAGTTTCGAGCACATGTAGGTAGCTTAGGGGGAAGCACAGCGCGCCAGCCTCGTTCAATGGCATATTCGGGCCTGTTCGCGGCGCAGCCCGGGCCATGCGGCCCCAAGGATCGCGCCCGACAAAGGTGGGGCTTTCTTTCAATGCTGCAGTTTCCAGTCAAGACGCTGCCGGTGTGGACTTTGGCGTGCTGCTTGCTCAACACCGCTGGCGTGTACGGCGCAACCGGCACAACCGGCGCACCTGGCGCACCGCGCAAAAAGGCCAATGCACCCGTTCAGCAGACAGAGTGGGCCTACCGCGTGGAGAGCGGCGACACCCTGCTGGCGCTGCAAGCACGCTGGCTGCGGCCTGGCGCGCGCTGGCAGACCCTTCAAAAACTCAACCGTGTCGCCGACCCCCGGCGGCTGCAGCCGGGTTCGGTGTTGCGCTTTCCGCTGGCCCTGCTGCGCGAAGAACCGCTGAGTGCGGAAGTGCTGCACAGCCACGGTCAGGCCTGGCTGGAACGCGCCGACGGCACGCGCCAGGTGCTGCAAGCCGCCGCCGCGGTGGTGGCCGGCGACGTGTTGGTCACGGGTGAGCAGTCTTCGCTGTCACTGCGTTTTGCCGACGGCTCGCGCAGCCAGTTGGGCCCCCACAGCCGCTTGCGGCTTGAGCGAATGGTGCGCCTGGGCGCCAGCACGGCCGTGCAGACGCGGCTGCGGCTGGACAGCGGCGCGGTGGACAGCCAGGTCACCCCCAACCCGGTGCAGCCAGGCGCACCGCACTTTGAGCTGCGCTCACCCGTCATCAACCTGGGCGTGCGCGGCACCGAATTTCGCGCCCGCAGCGATGGCATCGTGGCCCAAGCCGAGGTGCTGCAAGGCAAGGTCGCTGCGGGCCCCCACACCGTGGCTGAGGGCTATGGCGTCAGCGCCAGCGCCAGCGGCGTGAGCGCGCCGCGAGCGCTGCTGCCGGCGCCGGAATTTTCAGCTCTGCCCGCCCTGGTGCAGCGCTTGCCGCTGCAATGGGACTTGGCCGCTGCCGCCAGTGGCGCTGCTGTGGTGCGCTACCGTGCCCAGCTGTACGCCCTGAAACCCGCCGAACACCTGGTGCT
>JANNEX010000822.1:0-3181 GCA_031379155.1 Rubrivivax sp. | reverse complement strand
CTTCCTCAGCTGGGACTTCAATTTCCGCATGAAGCGCTTCAGTCGCGCGCCACAAACCATCCGTGGCGGCTCGCACTTGCGGCTGGCCGCAGACGGCCGCATCAGCGTGCACCGCGACTACTGGGACGCCGCCGAAGAGCTCTACGAAAAACTGCCGCTGCTGGGGCCGCTGATGCGCTGGCTCAAACGCCAGGCACGTCGCTAAATACCGCCGCTAAAGCACGCCGCCAAAAAAACTCCGACTAACGCTGACCCTCAGTCAACGAGAAGGCCTGGAACAGCCCCGACTTGTCGACGAAGTAGGTCTCGGTGTACTTCACCGTGCCGCCGGCCATCTTGGCTGGCGCCGGGAAGGGCGATGCGCGCTTGATCATGGCAATCACCCAGGGTGCCACTTCATCGGCAGCGGGCTTGCGCACAACTTTGATGTCAAGCACTTTGCCGGTGGCGTCCAATTCGGTCTCGACCATCATCACGCCGTACAGCAGCGGCGGCAGCTTGCCGCGGTACACGCGCATGGGAAAGCAGGCATAAAGGTGGCGCGCGGCGTCGATGCGAAATTCCTGTTCTACATCCTGGCCTGACGCCGAAGGCTCTTTGCACATGGGCGTGGGCACCATGCTGAACTGCGCCAGGGCAGCCTGGCTGGCCAGGGCGCTGACCAGCAATGCGCTGGCTTGTGCGAAACGACGGAAGGTGACGGCTTGCTTCACGGTGCGGTCCTCGGGTGGTGTTGGCCCGCGTCAGAGTCCCTCCCCCGCTTAGGCCGAGAACACGTTACACGATGTTTCAGCCCTCGCCATCCGCAGTGCTGCGGACTGCGGCCCTCAAAAGCGCCGCAAATTAACGCAACCAGCCCTTGCGTCGAAAGTAGATGAAGGGCGCGGCCACCGAGGCGCACATCAGCAGCAAGGCAAAGGGGTAGCCCCAGGCCCAGTCCAGTTCGGGCATGGCCTTGAAGTTCATGCCGTAGATGCTGGCAATCAGCGTCGGCGGCAGCAGTGCCACGCTGGCCACCGAGAAGATTTTGATGATCTTGTTCTGGTTGATGTTGATGAAGCCCACCGTGGCGGCCATCAGGAAGTTGATCTTCTCGAACAAGAAAGCGGTGTGGCTGTCGAGTGAGTCGATGTCGCGCAGGATCTGGCGCGCTTCTTCAAACTGCTCGGCACCCAGCATGCGGCTGCGCATCATGAAGCTCAAGGCGCGGCGCGTGTCCATGACGTTGCGGCGGATGCGGCCGTTCAAGTCTTCTTCGCGCGCAATGGCCGTCAGCGCAGCACCGGCAGCCTGGTCATTCACGTCTTGCGTGAGCACCCGCGCGCTGACCTTTTCCAGGTTGTCGTAGATGCCTTCAAGCGCGTCGGCCGAGTATTCAGCGTCGGCGTCGTAAAGCTTGAGCAGAACGTCTTTGGCGTCTTCAATCAGCGCCGGAATGCGCCGCGCACGCAGGCGCAGCAGGCGAAACACCGGCAGGTCTTCGGCGTGAATGGAAAACAGCACCTTGTTGTGCAAGATGAAAGCCACCCGCACGTTGCGTGCGGGCTTGGCGTCGGCGCCTTTGCTGCTGTCTTCGGCTTCGATCAAAAAGTCAGAGCGGATGTGCAGCTCGCCGTTGTCTTCTTCGTAAAAGCGCGCCGACTCTTCCAGGTCGTCGTCCACCGCGTCTTTGGGAATGCTCAGGCCAAAGCGCGATTCGACCCAGCGTGTTTCATCGTCGCTGGGGTTTTCAAGATCGACCCACACAGGTTGCACGTGGGCCAGGGCTTGCAGGCTGTCGATCTCTTCTTGGAAGAGGCGGCCGTTGGCCAGCGTGAAGACGTTGAGCATGAACAGACTTTCGGGGCGCGGCCATGGGCCAGCGGGGCGGGGGATGCAACGAGGTCAGCACCGTCTCATCCCCGTGGCCGCAGGCAAGGCTGCGGCCCTGGCAATGGACGGTCACCGAGGGTGACTCTGGTCCAAAACGTCTCTCCGAAAGGGCGACGCCAAATTATGCCTTGGGCGACCGCGCATGCGGCTTGGCTGGGTGCCCCAGCGGCCCGGGCTTTGGGCAGAATCAGCGCGATGTACCTTGAAGTCTGCGTGTGAACACCCAAGCCCGCCGCTGGCGGATTTTGCTGATGTGGGCGGTGCTGGCGCTGACCGCGCTGCTGTGCCTGCTGGCCGCCTTGGCCTTGCAGCGCGCGCCGTCGGTGCCCACCGCCACCGATGTCGGCCACCAGGACGTGGCGCGCGCGCTGTCACTGTTGCGCACGCATGACCCGCGTGAGGCGCGGCCCGGCGTGGTCAGCTCGGCACTGGTCAGCGAGCGTGACATTGAAGTGCTCATCAGCCACGGCGCGCGGCGCTGGTTCAACGCCACCAGCCGCGTGCAGTTGGAACGTGGCCACGCCACTTTGCAGACCAGCAGCCCGGCGCCGGCCAATCCCTTCGGCGCCTGGCTCAACCTGGAGTTGCGGCTGGAAGAAACCGGTGGCCTGCCCGTGGTGGCGGGCTTTCGTGTCGGTGGCCTGCCCTTGCCGGCCTGGCTGGTTGAGCGCGTGGCACTGGGTCTGGCCGCACGCGCCGGGCTGGCCAAAGAACTGCAAGTGCTGGCCGACGTGGTGCGCCGCGTGCGCTTTGTGCCGCGCCAAATGCTCGTCACCTACGCCTGGCAAGGCGACAGCGCGGGCCGCTTGCTCGATGGCCTGTTGACCGCCGAAGAACTGCAACGCATGCGCCCCTATGCAGACCGTCTGGCAGCCCTGGTGGCGCAGCACAGCGCGGGCAGTTTTGAGCTGCCCATGACTGCGCTGCTGGGGCCCCTGTTTGAAGTGGCGCGCCAACGCAGCGCAGCGGGCGCTGACGCGGCGGCTGAGAACCGCGCCGCGCTGGTGGTGCTGACGCTGTTTGCCAACGGCCGCTCGGTGGCATCAGTGGCGCCCAGCGCACGCGCCTGGCCGCAGGCGCGGCGCCTGCGTTTGTTGTTGGCCAAGCGGCCAGACTTTGCGCTGCACTTCTTGATCTCGGCCACGCTGGCCAGCGAAGGCACCACGCCCCTGTCCAAAGCCATCGGTGTGTACAAAGAAGTCGCCGACTTGCGCGGTGGCAGCGGCTTTAGTTTCAACGACATTGCCGCCGACCGCGCCGGCACACGCTTTGGCGAACTGGCGCGCCAGGCGCCGCTGGAATTGCAGCA
>JANNEX010000803.1:0-2212 GCA_031379155.1 Rubrivivax sp. | reverse complement strand
CGATTTCTTCGCAGTCGGCGTCCTCCATCTTGCCGCTGGCTGCGCCCATGAAGTTGCCGGCGCTGAACAGGTCTATGCCCGTCACCTTGAGCTTGGTGCTGGTCTGGCTGCCGCTGTAGCGGCCAATGCCAAAGTGGCCCAAGTGGGTGGCGCAGACCTTGCCTTGTTCGAACAAGGGCGCCACCAAACCATAGGCAATGCCGCGGTGCGCGGCGCATTCGCCCACGGCGTAGATGCGCGGGTCGGTGATGGTTTGCAGCGTGTCGCTGACCACCACGCCGCGCACGCAGTGCAAACCGCAGGCCTGCGCCAGATCGGTGTTGGGGCGTATGCCGGCGGCCATGACCACCAGGTCGGCGGGGCTCTGCGTGCCGTCTTTGAATTGCACGGCGCCGACCCGGCCACTTTCAGAAGCCATCAGCGCCTGCGTTTGTGCGCCCATCATGAACGTTAGGCCACGCTCTTGCAGTGACTTTTGCAGCAGGCCTGCAGCCACGTCGTCCAACTGGCGCTCCATCAGCCAGGGCATGATGTGCACGACAGTCACCGTCATGCCACGCAGCATCAAGCCGTTGGCGGCTTCCAGGCCCAGCAGGCCGCCGCCTATGACCACGGCGTGTTTGTACAGTGTGGCGGCAGCGATCATGGCTTGCGTGTCGGCAATGTCGCGGTAGCTGATGACACCCGGCAAATCCTTGCCGGGAATGGGCAGGATGAAAGGGTGCGAACCGGTGGCCAGCAGCAAGCGGTCGTAAGGTGCTTCGGTGCCGTCTTGGGCGCGCACGACACGTTTGATGCGGTCTATCTGCGCCACCGTCTTGCCGGTGTGCAGGGTGATGCCGTGCTCGGCGTACCAAGACAGCGGGTTCAGCACGATCTGGTCCAGCGTTTGCTCGCCGGCCAGCACGGGGCTGAGCAGGATGCGGTTGTAGTTGGGGTGGGGCTCGGCGCCGAAGACCGTGATGTCGTACAGCTCAGGGGCGATCTTCAGCAGCTCTTCCAAAGTGCGCACACCGGCCATGCCGTTGCCCACCATCACCAGTTTCATCTTCTTCGCGGGCAGGTCGTCGCGTTTCATGCTCAGGCCGCCTTTTCGACATGGCTGTGGCGCATGTAGAGGAAGTCGATGACGGCCTTGCGGTAGTGCACGTAGGAGCAGTCTTCCACCAGTTCGATGCGGTTGCGAGGTCGCGGCAATTCCACACGCAGCACTTCACCGATGGTGGCCTCGGGGCCGTTGGTGAGCATGACGATGCGGTCGCTGAGCAGCACGGCTTCGTCGACATCGTGGGTGACCATCATCACCGTGGCGCCCGCTTTCTTGTCGGTCTTGGCGACGATCTTGAGCAGCTCGTCTTGCAAGCGCGCGCGCGTCAGCGCATCCAGCGCGCCAAAGGGCTCGTCCATGAGCAGCATCTTGGGCTCCATGGCCAGCGCACGTGCAATGCCCACGCGCTGCTTCATGCCGCCCGAGATTTCATGCGGGCGCTTGGCCACGGCATGGCTCATGCCCACCAGTTCGAGTGCGGCCAGTGAACGTTCACGCAGCCTGGCCTTGCCCTCTTTTTCGCCAAACACCCGCTCCACGGCCAGGTTGACGTTGTCCAGGCAACTCAGCCAGGGCAAGAGCGAATGGTTCTGAAACACCACGCCACGGTCGGGCCCGGGGCCTTTGAGTTCACGGTCGTCCAGCAACAGCACGCCCGAGGTGGGCACGGTCAGCCCCGCTACCAGGTTGAGCAGCGTGGACTTGCCACAACCCGAATGGCCGATGAGGGTGACGAATTCCCCTTCTTCGACATTCAGGTTGATGTCGCGCAGCGCCACAAAGGGGCCGCGATGGGTGGGGAAGCTCATGCCCACGTCGTTGATTTGCAGCATGGCTCTGCCGTTGATCCTCATGGCGGTTTCCTTAGCTGTAGTCGAAGCGTTTGGCCACTGCCATCAAGGCCCATTCGAGCAGCAGCCCGACGATGCCGATGACAAAAATAGCGATGATGATGTGGGCCACGTTGAGGTTGTTCCACTCGTCCCAGACCCAAAAGCCTATGCCTACACCGCCCGTTAGCATTTCTGCGGCCACGATGACCAGCCAGGCCGTGCCCACGCTCAGGCGCACACCGGTCAGCATGTAGGGCATGACCGAAGGCAGCAAGATGCGCGTGGCAATCTTCCATTCGCTGAGCTTGAGCACACGCGCCACGTTCAGGTA
>JANNEX010000780.1:0-8941 GCA_031379155.1 Rubrivivax sp. | reverse complement strand
CGGCTTGGCCGGTGGCCGGCCAGTGAAGTCCGTGTTGGCTGATGCGCTGGCGGGCAAGACGCTGTCGGCCAATGAATGGCGCATGCTGGCCTTCTATTCCTGGGACACCGACGAGCAGCAACTGGTGCCCAAGGCCGACGTGGCCGGCACCCTGGTGCGCTTGGCCGCCGCCTGCCCGGCCTCTGAATCCGAGACCACCACCCGCCTGTGGCTCAAGGCCTTGGCCAGCAGCGACGACGGCAAAGGCGTGAAGGCCGACGACAGCCTGCGCGAACGGGTGCGCGCCGTGCTGGCTGACCCACTGCAAGCGCGCACGCACATGGACGTGGTGATTGGCGGTGCCGACGACATCGTGCGCACGCTGCAAGACGCAGACAGCCCCGGCCGCGCGCCGCTGCTGGCGCAGTTCGACAGCGCGCTCAAGCGGCTGCAAGCCGACACCACACTGTCGCGCCAGGACCGTCTGGGCGCCGTCTATGCACGTGTGCTGCTGGCGCGCCTGGACCTGCCCAAAGACGAGCTAAACCCCAAATTGAGCGAAGCCTTGCTCAAGGATGTGCGTGAACACGTGGCGCGTGACGACCGCGAGATCACTGACGGCTACGAGCGCATGGCCGTCATCACCTACGCTGGCGGCCTGCTGGCGCGTGCCGGGCTGTGGGCCGAGAGCGACGCGCTGCTCAAAGGCAACCTGGCACGCAGCCATTCGCCCTACTACCTGATGAGCCAGTTGGCGGGCAACGCGCGCAAGCTGGGCCACAAGGACGAAGCGCTGCGCTGGTACCAGCAGGCCTTTGATCGCAGCGAAGGCCCGGCCACCCGCTTGCAGTGGGGCTCGGGCTATCTGTCGGCCTTGGTAGACCTGGCGCCGCAGGACACGGCGCGCATTGAAAAGACGGCCGCCCAGTTGTTTGACGAAGCCGGCCGCGACAAAGGTGCCTTCCAGGGCCGCAGCGCGCACAGCCTGCAACGCATGGGCAAGAAGCTGACGGGCTGGGCCAAACCGGGCCCGCAAGACGCGGCGTTGCAACGCCTGGCGGCCAAGTTGAGCGGCATCTGCGGCAAGGTCGATGTGGCGGGCGGCCAGCGCGCGGCTTGTGCTGCGCTGCTCAAGCCCGTGCCTGCCAAGGCCTGAGTCTTGAAGGGCACGCGCCCACCGCTGGGTCAACAGGGCCATCAACGGCGCCAACTGACCACGCTGCTGGCCAGCTCGCCGCTGGCAGCGGCCTTGCAAGCCGCCGCCGCTGCTGCCCCGGCCGACGGCGGAGGCGACTTCACTGGCCGCTGGGTGCACGCCTTTGCCGCCTACGGCCCGCCCAAGTACGCCGCTGACTTCACGCACTTCGGCTACGTCAACCCCAGCGCGCCCAAGGGCGGCACGCTCAAGCTCAAGAACCCGGACAGGCGCACCAGCTTCGACAAGTTCAACCCCTGGACGACCCGCGGCAACGCACCTGCGGGCGTGCTGATCTGGATGGTCGAGGGCCTGTGCCATCTGTCGCAAGACGAGCCCCTGACGGTTTACGGCCTGCTGGCCGAAGCGCTGAACATAACGCCAGACTTCAGCGCCGCCACGTTTCGCATCCGGCCGCAAGCGCGCTTCAACAATGGCCAGCCGGTGCAGGCCGAAGACGTCAAACACAGCCACACCATGTTGGCCAGCAAAGGCGCATCCCCGCAGTACCAGACCCTGGTGGCAGCCATTGAACGTGTGGTGGTGGAAGACAGCCGCACGGTGCGCTTTGAGTTCAAGGAAAAGAGCCGTGGCTCGGTCTTTACCGCGGCCTTGATGCCGGTGTTCAGCCGCCAGTGGGGCGCGGTGGATGGCGCGGCCAAGACCATGGACGCTATCGTGACTGAGCACCCCATCACCAGCGGGCCTTACCTCATAGCCAAGGTCGACATGCCCAGGCGCATCGAGTTCAAGTTCAACCCCAACTACTGGGGCAAAGACATGGCCGTGCGGCGAGGGCACTTCAACTTCGAGCGAGTGGTTTACCGCAACTACAGCGACAACCTGATTGCGCTGGAAGCCTTCAAGGCCGGTGAATTTGACCTCATCAAAGAGTACCGCTCACGCACCTGGGTGCGTTCGCACGCCGGGCCCAAGTGGGACGACCAACGCATCCTCAAGTTCGACATGGCCACGGCCTACGGCAACTACATGCAGGCCTACAACATCAACCTGCGCCGGCCGCTGTTCCAGGACATTCGCGTGCGCGAAGCCCTGGTCTACACCTATGACTTTGAAACGCTGAACAAGACCAAGGTCTTCAAGCGCGTGAACAGCCAGTTCAACAACACCGAGTTTGCCGCGCAAGGCCTGCCCGGCGCGGGCGAGTTGGCGCTGCTGGAGCCCTTTCGCGCCCAACTGCCACCGCGTGTCTTTGGCCCCGCTTGGGTGGCGCCGCGCACCGACGGCAGCCCTGACGGCTTGCGCCGCAACCTGCTCAAGGCGCGTGAATTGCTGGAGCAGGCGGGATGGAAGCTGGACGACGCTGGCGTACTGCGCAACGCCAAGGGCGAGGCCTTTGAGTTTGAGTACATGGAGCCGCAGGCGTCCAGCAACGTGGACTGGCAACGCAACCTGCAAAAGCTGGGCATCACCATGAAAGTGCGGCTGGTGGACTTTGCCCTCTACCGGCGCCGCACTCAGCAGTACGACTACGACATGGTGGCCATCGCTGAAGGCCCTTTCACCTTGCCCGAAGGCTCAAAACTGTCGGCGCTGTTCAGCAGCGCTTCTTTCGCCGCCCAGGGCAACCAAAACTTTCGTGGCGTCAACAGCCCGGTGGCCGACGCCCTGCTCAAAGCCATCAACGAAGCCAGCAGCATGCAAGCGCTGCGCGACGCCGCACGCGCCTTCGACCGCGTCGTGACCTGGAGCTTCTGGCAGATACCCGACCTCTATTCGGGCGTGGAAAACGTCTCGCACTGGGACAAGTTTGGCAAGCCCGCCGTGATGGCCCCCTACTTCCGCGCCGACACGTTGATCAACGGCTTTGTCGAACACGGGCCCTGGCCGCTGTGGTGCTGGTGGGACAAGTCGCTTGAGAAGAAAGCCTAGGAAGTTGACCCCATGCTGAGCTACATCCTCAAGCGCCTGGCCCTCATGCTGCCCACCATCCTGGGCGCTTTGACGCTGACTTTCGTCGTTATGCAGTTTGTGCCCGGTGGCCCGGTGGAACAGATATTGGCCGAAGCGCAGGCCGGCGGCGGTGCCGAAGGCATCAGCTACACCGCCGGGCGCGACATCGACAAGAAACAGCGTGAAGAGCTGATGAAGCAGTTTGGCTTTGACAAGCCCGCGCATGAACGCTTCTTCAACATGCTGACCGATTACGCACGCTTTGACTTGGGCAAGAGCTTTTTGCAAAACAAGGGCGTGTGGGAGCTGATCAAAGAAAAGCTGCCTGTGTCGGTGACGCTGGGCCTGTGGACTTTTCTCATCAGCTACGCCATCAGCATTCCGCTGGGCGTGAGCAAGGCGGTGCGTGAAGGTTCACGCTTTGATCTCATCACCACTTTTGGCGTGCTGCTGGGCTACGCCATTCCGGGTTTTGTGCTGGGCGTGTTGCTCATCGTGATGTTTGCCGGCGGCAGCTTCTTCGACTGGTTTCCGCTGCGTGGCCTCACATCCGACAACTTTGATGAGCTGTCGGCTTGGGGCAAGTTCAAGGACTACGCCTGGCACATCACGCTGCCACTCATTTGCCTGGTTATTCATAACTTTGCCGTGGTCACATTGCTGACGAAAAACACCTTTGTTGAAGAGGTGCGCAAGCAGTACGTGCTGGTGGCACGTGCCAAGGGCTTGAGCCAGGAACGTGTGCTCTATAAACACATCTTTCGCAACGCGCTGATTCCGCTGGTGACGGGCTTTCCGGCGGCTTTCATAGGCGCGTTTTTTACCGGCTCGGTGCTCATCGAAACCCTCTTCTCGCTGGACGGGCTGGGCTTGCTCAGCTATGAAAGTGTGGTGCGGCGCGACTTCCCGGTGGTGCTGGGCTCACTCTATCTGTTCACGCTGCTGGGCCTGGTTGTGAAGTTGGTGTCGGACCTGCTCTACACGGTGGTCGACCCGCGCGTGCAGTTTGCGAGTGTTGGGAAATGAGGTTGGGAAATGAGGTTGGCAAGTGAGTAGGGAATTGAAACCATGAGCGCCGTTCTCGACCACCCCGCCGCGCTGCAGGCCGCGCTGCCCACCAAGCCCGCGTCGCCCAACCAGCGCGCCTGGGCGCGCTTCAAGCGCAACCGCCTGGGCTATGTGTCGCTGTGGATTTTTGGTGTGTTGCTGCTGCTCACCACCTGCGCAGAACTGGTCTGCAATGACCGCCCCTTGGCCACGCGCATCAACGGCCAGTGGTACTTCCCCATCGTCAACAACCCGAGCGAAAAAGCGCTGGGCGGCGACTTCGCCACCGGCACCGATTGGAAAGACCCGCTTATTACCGACTTGCTGGCCAAGCCCGGCAACATCGCGCTGTTCACGCTTAACCCGCACTCGGCCGATTCGCTGGACTACTTTGACATGTCGCTGCCGCCGGCTGCGCCTAGCGCACGCAACACCCTGGGCACCGACTCGAAAGGCCGCGACCTCTTGGCGCGCTTGATCTACGGCTTTCGCGTCAGCGTGTGGTTTGCGCTGGCGCTGACACTGGTGGGCACCGCCATTGGCGTGGCGGCAGGCGCGCTGCAAGGCTACTTTGGCGGCAAGGTGGACTTGCTGATGCAACGCGCCATCGAGATCTGGGGCGCGCTGCCCGAGCTGTACTTGCTGATCATCTTCGCGTCCATCTTCGAGCCTTCGCTGCTGCTGCTGCTGATCCTGTTGTCGCTGTTTGGCTGGATAGGCCTGGGCGACTATGTGCGCGCTGAATTCCTGCGCAACCGCGGGCTTGAATACGTCAAGGCGGCGCGTGCGCTGGGCCTGTCCAACTTGCAGATCATCTGGCGCCACGTGCTCCCCAATTCGCTCACCCCCGTCATCACCTTCTTGCCGTTTCGCATGGGCACGGCCATCTTGGCGCTGACCTCGCTGGACTTTTTGGGCCTGGGTGTGCCGGCCAGTGTGCCCAGCCTGGGCGAGCTGCTCAAGCTGGGCAAAGAGAACCTCTATGCCTGGTGGATCATCGTCTGCACCTTCCTGGTCTTGGTGGGCATGATGACGCTGCTGACCCTGATTGGCGACGCCCTGCGTGATGCGTTTGACACACGCAAGTCATGACAGGGTCGCAAGTCATGACACAGACCCAAGGCATGAAGTCACCCTTGCTGGAGGTCGACCACTTGAGCGTTAGCTTTGGCGCCAGCACGGTGGTCAAGGACGTGTCTTTCGCCATCGCCGCAGGTGAGAAGTTTGCGCTGGTGGGCGAGTCGGGTTCGGGCAAGTCCATCACGGCACTGAGCGTATTGCGCCTGGTGGACGCGGCCACCACCACCGGCACCATTCGCTTCGAAGGCCAAGACCTGATGGCCAAGACCGAGCGCCAGATGCGCGCGCTGCGTGGCGGGCGCATCGGCATGATTTTTCAAGAGCCGATGACGGCGCTGAACCCACTCTTCACGGTGGGCAACCAGATTGCCGAAGTGCTGGTACTGCATGAAGGTCTGGGCAAGGCGGCGGCACGTGCGCGGTCTATTGAGCTGCTCACGCGCACCGGTATCCCCGAGCCCGATAGGCGCATCGATGTCTACCCGCATCAGCTGAGCGGCGGCCAGCGCCAGCGCGCCATGATCGCCATGGCGCTGGCTTGCCGCCCGCAGTTGCTGATCTGCGACGAGCCGACCACGGCGCTGGATGTCACCATTCAGGCGCAGATACTGGCGCTGCTGGACGAGCTGCAAGCCGAGATGGGCATGGCGCTGCTCTTCATCACCCACGACCTAAACATGGTGCGCCGCTTCACGCACCGCGTGGGCGTGATGGAGCGCGGCCGCCTTGTTGAGCTGGGTGACACCGCGAAGGTGTTTTCTAACCCTCAACATGCGTACACACAAAAGCTGCTGGCCAGCCGGCCGCAGCGTGTGGTGCAAGCCGTATCGGCCGACGCGCCGGTGCTGCTGCAAGCGCAAAACGTAGCGGTGAGTTTTCATTTCCGCGAAGGCTGGTTTGGCAAGCGGCAGTTCCAAGCCGTCAAACAAGCCACGCTGCAACTGCGGCGCGGTGAAACGCTGGGCATCGTGGGTGAATCGGGCTCGGGCAAGACCACGCTGGGCATGGCTTTGCTGGCTTTGCAAAGTCTCTCGGGCGGCCAAGTGAGCATGGCCGGCGAGCGCATCGACAACGCGGATCGCCAACACCTGCGCGCCATGCGCCGGCGCATGCAGGTGGTGTTTCAAGACCCCTTTGCATCGCTGTCGCCACGCATGACTATCGGCCAGATCGTGGGCGAAGGCCCGGCGCTGCACCGGCCTGAACTGAGCCAGGCCAAGCGCGACAAGCTGGTGCTGGACATGCTGGACGAAGTCGGCCTGTCAGAGCGCTTTGGGGTGGCCGGCGTCTTGCAACGCTATCCGCATGAATTCAGCGGCGGCCAGCGCCAGCGCATCGCCATCGCGCGCGCGGTGGTGCTGCGGCCCGAGGTGCTGGTGTTGGACGAACCGACGTCGGCACTGGACGTGTCTGTGCAGCAGCAAGTGCTCAAGTTGCTGGCTGACTTGCAGCAGCGCTACGGCATGAGCTACATCTTCATCAGCCACGACCTGGCGGTTGTGCGGGCCATGGCGCACCGCGTGATGGTCATGCAAGGCGGTGATGTGGTGGAGGAAGGCGAGGCTGAGGCGCTGTTTGCCGCGCCGCGCCAGCCCTACACACGCGAGTTGCTGGCGGCGGCTCACCTGGGCTGAATTCGGACTGAGCCTGGCTGGTGTCGGGCCCCAGGGTTTGCCCATCCTCCCCGCGATTCGGGGATGTCGAATTTAGTTACAACCCGTCCCTCGGGCCAGGGGTATGCCAGTCCTAAAGCTTTGATTTGATGTGGCTTTTCGGCGCTGGCCCGTCATTTGCTGACGCCGCAGTGACGCCAGCTTTTTGTGGCGCACGGTTGACCTGGACTTTTTCCAACCCTTGGGTCTGCGATGAGCGGCCCTGTTAAGGAGGCTACTCATGAAACGTCATCTTCTGTCTCTCGTTGCCATTGCAGCCATGGCGCTGGGCTCAAGCGCCTACGCCGGCCCGGTCATCATCGACGGCACCGACTCTGCCGACCACGGCGATAACAGCGGCGGCACCAACAACCTGGGTTGGGAATACATGCAGCGCGCGCTGACTAACCTGGGCAGCAGCGTCAGTGGCAGCGTGAACAAGACGGTGCAGGTGATTGGCGCCGACACCGGCAGCCAAGCCTACAACGCCATCACCAGCGCCTTCAATTTGTCGGGCTTGATTGGCGCGGGCTGGAATATCCAGTACGTGCAAGGCGCAGCCGCCATCAATGCCTTCATGGGTGCGTTGTCTACCGCCAATACCGGCATCCTGTACATGTCCACAGCAGGCTTGGTCGGTGGCGACATGGACGCGGCTGAATTGGCAGCGGTCAACGCCAGTTCCGCAGCGATCAACACGTTCGTTAGCGGTGCAGGCAACCCGGCACAAGGCGGCGCCTTGTTCTCGCAGGGCGAATTTGGCACGAATGCCTATGGCTGGTTGAGTGCGCTGATTCCGGGCATTGTTTCGACCAGCGTGGGCACGGGTGGCGTAGGGACTGACATCCTGCTTACCGCTGCTGGTGCCACCGCCTTTCCGGGCCTGACTAACGCAGACTTGGCGGGTGCCGATCCTTGGCACAACCACTTCAGCGGCAACCTGGGCGGTTTGAGCGTGCTGGGTAGAACTGCGGCGGGCGAACAAGTCATCCTCGGTGGCGGCGCTGGCACCGTGCTGCAGTGCGGCCAGCCTGGCCAGCCGGCTTGCCCGACGCCTGAGCCTGGCAGCATGCTGCTGGTGGCAGCGGCCGGATTGGCGCTGCTGGGCGTGCGTCGCCGCCGCTTCGGCCTGTAAGCCAGTCAGCAGCCCCGCGGCTGCGCTGTTCGACAAGATGCCCTTCCTTGGAAGGGCATTTTTCTTGGGTGACCGTTTGGTAGCGGCGGGCTGCGTGTCTTGGCCGATACTCGCCGGCCACCAGGAGAACCCATGCCGCGCGCCGTGCTAGACCAAGCCCACATCCACCCTGCCGTGCGTGAGCGCGTGGCCTCGCATCAGCAAGACTGCGTGCAGCAAGTGCAGACCGCGGTGGCCCAGCACGCCGTGGTCGTGGTGGGCATGCGCCAAAACCCCTTTCCGCGCCGCGCGCGCAATGCGTTGGATGCAGCGGGCGTTGCGCACCACTACATGGAGTTTGGCAGTTACTTCGGCGACTGGCGCCGCCGCACCGCGCTCAAAATGTGGACAGGCTGGCCGACCTTCCCCATGGTCTTTGTCAAGGGCACGCTGGTGGGCGGCGCCGATGACCTCAAGCGCTTGATTGACAGTGGTGAACTCAAGAAGATGCTGGCCTGAGTCCGCTCCAGCCAGCGGCGGCAACCGCCAACCAACACGCCCTTTGCGCCAGTCGCCGGCCCGCCCGGCCGCGCCACATCAGCGCACCGCAAAATCACGGCCATGATGGCTTTCCTGCTTCCCCTGGCCGTAGTGTCTGCGGCGCTGGCTTGCACGCTGCCGCTGCAAGCTGCTGAAACCCGCGCTGGCCTCAAGCCTTGCCGCTTGCAAGGGGTCGAACACGAAGCCTGGTGCGGCGCAGTGCAGCGCGCGCTTGACCCGGCGCAGCCTGCAGGCGTGCAGATCGATGTGCACTTTGCGGTGTTGCCCGCGTTGGCACGTAACCGCAAGAGCGACCCGGTGATGTTCTTCGCGGGTGGCCCAGGGCAAAGTGCCATCGAGTTGGCCGGCACGGTGTCGCGCTTGCTCGCCCGCCTGGCCTACCGGCGCGACATCGTGCTC
>JANNEX010000104.1:0-13799 GCA_031379155.1 Rubrivivax sp. | reverse complement strand
TGGGCGTGATGTTCCCCAACCAAGCCAGCTGGGGCACGCACGTCAACATCGCCGGTGCGGCCGTGGCGCGCAATGCCAAGAACCGCGCGGCGGCCGTGCAATTCCTGGAATACCTGTCCAGCGAAAGTGCGCAGCGCTACTTTGCCGACGGCAACAACGAATTCCCGGTGGTGGCGGGCATCGCACCGAATGAAGCCTTGGCCGGCCTGGGCCGCTTCAAGGCCGAGACCGTGCCCATTGCCAAGGTGGGTGCTAACACGGCAACGGTGCAGCAGATGTTGGACCGCGTGGGCTTCAAGTAACAGTCCCTGCCGGGTGCCAAGGCCGCATCAGAATCCGCCTGCTGTTTCAGTGTGCGGGGGGTTCTGATGATGAAGATGGCGCAAGCGCTGCGGCGCATGGCAGCGGCCTTGCTGCTGATTCTGTCAGCGGGCCAGATGTCACTGGCGCAGGTGCCAGCACAAACGCAGGCGCAGGCACAGGCGCAGGCACCCGCAACGGCCGCCTCATCACCATTGCCGGCGGAACTGTTCTACCGCCCGCCGGCCATCGAGCGGGCCTTGCTTTCGCCCTCGGGCCGCTGGTTGGCCATGACCAGCGGCGTCGGCAGCCAACGCACGGCACTGGTGGTGTTTGACACCGAGGCCTGGAAAGTCGACGCCGTGGCGGCGCGTTTTGCCGACGCCGACATTGGCAACTTCTACTGGGTCAACGACGAGCGCCTGGTGTTCGACATTCTTGACCGCGAACGTGGCAGCGGCGACCAGCGCTGGTGGCCGGGCCTGTTCAGCGTCAGGCGTGACGGCAGCGAGATGCGCAATCTCGTCAAGCTCAGTCACCCCTTCTTGACCGAAGCGCAGCGCCCCGGTGTGCAGCCGCTGAGATACAACCACGAGCTGCTGCATGTGCCAGTGGGCGGTGGCGATGAAGTCATCGTGGGCGAATGGCGCTTTGGCGGCGCGGGCGAAATCCAGGGCGTCAACGCGCTGCGCTTAAACGTGGTCACAGGGCGCTCGCAGTCGCTGTCCATGGGCGTCCCGGACAACGTGCGCGGGTGGCTGTTCAGCCCCGACGGTGAACCGCGTGTGGCTGTCACGCGCAAGGGCGCGCGCGTGGTGGTGCACTGGCGCGGCCCAGCCCAGACCAACTGGCGCCAGATTACCGAGAGCGACCTCTACGATCGCCGCTTCACGCCACGGTTTGTTGACCCCAAGGGCAACCTGTACGTCACGATGCACGATGCCTCGCTGGGCACGTCGGTGCTCACACGGTTCGACTTTGCTACCGGCAAACCTGAACCCCAAGCCTTGGTGCGCACGCCGGGTTTTGACTTCTGGGGCGGCATCGTCAGCGAAACAACGGGCAGCCGCGCGCTGGGCGTGCGCGTCACCACCGACGCACAAACCACGCACTGGTTTGACGCACGTTTGGCGGCGCTGCAAAAGCAGGTCGATCAACGTTGGCCCGGCCTGGTCAACCGGCTCAACTGTCGTCGCTGCGACGAGAGCAACATGACGGTGCTGATGCGCAGCAGCTCAGACCGCAACCCGGGCCAGTGGTGGCTGCACACGGCCGCAGACGGCCAGTGGCGCATGGTGGGCGAAGAGCGTCCCGGGCTGGTGGCGCAACAGATGGGCAGCACGGACTTCGAGCGCATCAAGGCACGCGATGGGCAGGAACTGCCGCTGTGGATCACCAAGCCCGCCAGTGCTTCAAAGGCACCGCTGCCTGCCGTGGTGCTGGTGCACGGCGGCCCCTGGGTGCGTGGCCGCCAATGGGAATGGAAAGCCGACGCGCAGTTCCTGGCCTCGCGTGGCTACGTCGTCATCGAGCCCGAATTTCGTGGCAGCCGGGGCTATGGCTTGCAGCACTTCCGCGCCGGTTGGGGCCAGTGGGGCCGCGCCATGCAAGACGACGTCGCCGACGCGCTGGCCTGGGCCGTCAAACAAGGCCATGTTGACCCCAAGCGCGTGTGCATCGCTGGCGCCAGCTACGGCGGCTACGCCACGCTGATGGGGCTGGCGCGCCACCCTGAGCTGTACCGCTGCGGCGTGGCCTGGGTGGCGGTGACCGACCCACGCCTGATGTTCACCTGGCGCTACGGCACTGACCAGAGTGATGAAGTGCGCGAAGTGGACTATCCGCTGTTGATTGGCGACCCCGTGAAAGACGCCGCGCTGCTTGACAGCGTGACGCCCGTGTTGCTGGCCGACAAGATCAAAGCCCCGCTGATGCTGGCCGTGGGCGGCTCAGACCGCCGCGTGCTGCCCGTGCACGGCCAGCGCATGCGTCAGGCACTCACCGACGCCGGCCGCCCACCCGAGTGGGTGGTGTACGACGACGAAGGCCACGGCTGGCTGAAGCTGGAAACGCGGCTGGACTTTGCGCAGCGCCTGGAAAGCTTCCTGGCCCTGCACCTCAAACCGGTACCGTAGGCAGGCCTGCCAGGGCCATGGCGAGTTCTTTTTCGTCGTAGGCCTGGTCCACCAGCTTGCCGGACTGGAAGGCGCTGTAGGCGCTCATGTCGAAGTGGCCGTGGCCGCACAGGTTGAACAGGATGACCTCCGAGCGGCCCTCGGCCTTGCAGCGCAGCGCTTCGACGATGGCACCTTTCACGGCATGGTTGGCCTCGGGCGCGGGCACGATGCCTTCAGCGCGCGCAAACAGCACGCCGGCCGCAAAACATTCGTTTTGCGTGTAGGCCGTGGCTTCGATGAGCCCCAGGTCTTTCAAGTGGCTGACCAGCGGCGCCATGCCGTGATAGCGCAGGCCACCGGCGTGAAAGCCCGGCGGTGTGAAAGTGCTGCCCAGGGTGTGCATCTTGGTCAGCGGTGTGAGGTGCGCGGTGTCGCCAAAGTCATAGGCAAAACGCCCGCGTGTCAGGCTGGGGCAGGCCGCAGGTTCCACGGCCACCACGCGGCGCTTTTTGCCGCCGCGCAATTGCAGTCCCAGGAAGGGAAAAGCGATGCCCGCGAAGTTGCTGCCACCGCCCGTGCAGCCCACGATCACGTCGGGGTCGTCGCCGGCCATCTCGAGTTGCAGCAAGGCTTCCTGGCCGATGATGGTCTGGTGCATCAGCACATGGTTGAGCACCGAGCCCAGCGCGTACTTGGTGTCGTCGTGCGTGGCTGCCACTTCCACCGCTTCGCTGATTGCAATGCCCAGCGAGCCCGGGTGCTGCGGGTTCTGCGCCAGGATGGCGCGGCCTGAATTGGTCAGCGGGCTGGGCGACGGGTGGCAGGTGGCGCCGTAGGTCTCCATCAAGGCGCGGCGGTAGGGCTTTTGGTCGTAGCTGACGCGCACCTGAAACACCGTCACGTCGATGCCAAACAGGGCTCCTGCAAAGGCCAGTGAAGAGCCCCATTGCCCGGCACCGGTTTCAGTCACGATCTTGCGGATGCCGGCTTGCGCGTTGTACCAAGCCTGCGGCACAGCGGTGTTGGGCTTGTGCGAGCCGGCTGGGGAAACCCCTTCGTACTTGTAATAGATTTTTGCAGGTGTACCCAAGGCCTTCTCAAGCCGGTGCGCACGCACCAAAGGGCTGGGGCGCCAGAGGCGAAAGATCTCACGCACGGGCTCAGGAATGGGTAGCTCGCGCTCGGTACTGACCTCTTGCAGGATGAGCTCCATGGGGAACAGCGGCGCCAGATCGTCGGGCCCCACGGGTTGCAGCGTGCCCGGGTGCAGCGGTGGCGCGCAGGGCACGGGCAAGTCGGCCGCGATGTTGTACCAATGCGTCGGCATGCGGCTTTCGTCGAGCAAGTACTTGGTGGCTGAGGCCATGGTCTGTCTCCTGTGGGTGGCCCCAAATCCTAGCCAAACCACCCCCCGGCGGCGGGGGAGGGTTGTCCCGGGGGTCGTGCAATACCATGGTCAAGGAGGCCGCGCTCTCCCTAGAATCGCGCTTCGCCTGCCCAGACCCGCTGTACGACGGCCTCCTCTGGGCAGAACGGTGGCCACAAGCCGCGACGTGTATCGGAGGTGTCTTTGTGTTGAACCGTGATTGGGCTGTCGCAGCCGCACTGGTATGGGGGGCCATCTCTGCGAGCGCGCAAACGCCCAAGGCAGACGCACCAGCCAAGCCAGAGGTTGCGGCCAAGTCTGAGGCCGCCGCCAAAGCCGACGCCGCCGCCGAAGCTGCTGCTGCCATGGAACGCGCCAAGCGCCAAGCCGCAGGTCCTATGCGCGTGATTCTTGAAGCCAGCAAGTCGCGGCGCAAGGTGGGTGAGGCCGAAGTGCCGGCTGCAGCTGAAACCAGCAGCGTGCGCACCGTGGCTACACGGTCAGCATCGCCGGCAGCGGCGCAGGCTGAACCTGCCGCGCGTACAGCCGCACCTGGCGTGCAGACACAAGCGCTGGCCACTGCGGCGGCCCCACCTGCGGTGGCCATGCCGTCGCCCAGCGCGGCAAGCGTCCAAACTCCGCTACAGGCTCCAGTGCCCGCAGCGGTGCAGGCGCCCGCACCCTTTGTTGCGCAACTGAAGCTGTCTTCCCAGTCCTTGCAAGACAAGGCCGCTGCGGCCCCCGTGGCCGGGCTTGAGAATTTCGGGTCGGCCATGCCCGGCAGCGAAGTGGCTGTTGCCACGCCAGTCATGCCCGCCCTCAACGCCGGGCCGCTCAAGCCCAAGCTGGTTTTGCGGGTTGACCCCGACGTGCCACAACGCCTGCTAGACGAGCTGGGCCGCGGCGCCGTGGTGCCCGTGGACTTGACCATTCGCGCTGACGGCACGGTGGCAGCAGTCAGCGTGCAAGGTGTCATGCCACGTGGCATGCAGCGCAGCTTGGCAGTGGCGCTGGAACAGTGGCGCTTTGATCCGCTGCCGGCACAGCGCGTGCACCGCGTCGAGCTGGTCTTCAACGCCGAGTAGTCAGCGCGCTACCTTCAGTCGCGCAACCGGCTTAGCGCGCGGTCCACCACCTCGCCCCAGGGCCGACAAGGGCACGCCCCGCAACAGCGCCAGGCGCCTGCGCAAACTGTCTTGGTCGTCAGTGATTTCGCCGCGCATGGCGGCTTCGGTGATGGCCGCCACTTCGGCCTTGCGGCCCGCAGTGGCGGCGATTTCATCGACACATTCGATGTTGATGAGCGTGCTGTCCATGTCGAAGGCCACGAGCTTGAAGTCGCGCAAATTCAAGGGCGGCACAAAGTCGCGCACGAACAATCCAGGCTCGACCTCTCCTGCCGTCACACGCCTTCTTTCAGCGGCTGACCTAAGGCTTTAAGCAAGTCGCGCAAGAAGTGCGCGCGGTCCGCCGGTTGGCTGATTTCGCGCTCTATGCGCAGCTTGTCGTTGCCAGCCAGTTTGATGCTGCGGTTTTTCTGCACCAGCTCGATGATGCGGCGTGCGTCTATGGGTGCCTTGGCGCGAAAGGTCACGCTCATGAGCTTGGGGCCGGCGTCAATTTTCTGCACGCCGTAGGGCTTGGCCAGCACACGCAAGCGATGCGTGTCAAAGAGCGTCTGGCCCTGCGTGGGCAGCTTGCCAAAACGGTCGGTGATTTCTTCCAGCAGCGCGTCAATCTGCTCGGGCTTGTCGGCCGTGGCCAGGCGTTTGTAGAGGTTGAGGCGCACCTGCACGTCGCCGCAATAGGCGTCGGGCAACAGGGCGGGTGCGTGCAGGTTGATCTCGGTCGTGGCACCGAACATGGAACCCACAGGCGACAGCAAATCGGGTTCGCGCCCGGCCTTCAACGAGCGCACCGCTTCGGCCAACATGTCGTTGTAGAGCTGAAAGCCAATCTCCATCATGTTGCCGCTTTGGTTCTCGCCTAACACTTCACCGGCGCCACGAATTTCCAGGTCGTGCATGGCCAGATAAAAGCCTGAACCTAACTCTTCCATTTGCTGGATGGCTTCCAGGCGCAGCGCCGCTTGTTTGGTCAGACCTTGCACGTCGGGCACCATCAAGTAGGCATAGGCCTGGTGATGGCTGCGGCCGACACGGCCGCGCAGCTGGTGCAATTGCGCCAAGCCAAACTTGTCGGCGCGGCTGATGACGATGGTGTTGGCGCTGGGCACGTCGATGCCGGTTTCAATGATGGTGGAACACAGCAGCACGTTGTGGCGCTGGGCCACAAAGTCGCGCATCACATGCTCAAGCTGGCGCTCGGGCATCTGGCCATGGGCGATGGCGATGCGCGCTTCGGGCAAGAGCTCCACCAATTTTTGGCGCCGGTTTTCAATCGTCTCAACTTCGTTATGCAGGAAGTAAACCTGACCGCCGCGCTTCAATTCGCGCAGCACCGCTTCGCGGATGACGCCGCTGCCTTCGTTGCGCACAAAAGTTTTGATGGACAGGCGGCGCTGCGGTGCGGTGGCAATCACGCTCAGGTCGCGCAGGCCTTCCAGCGCCATGCCCAGCGTGCGCGGGATGGGCGTGGCGGTGAGTGTCAGCACATCGACCTCGGCGCGCAGTGCCTTCATGGCTTCTTTGTGGCGCACGCCAAAGCGGTGTTCTTCGTCGATGACCAAAAGGCCCAGGCGCTGGAATTTCACGTCGCTGGACAGCAGCTTGTGTGTGCCTACCACGATGTCGACACTGCCGTCGGCAATGCCATCCACCGCGAGCTTGATTTCTTTGCTGGAGCGAAAGCGCGAGAGCTCGGCAATCTTCACCGGCCACTTGCCAAAGCGGTCGTTCAGGGTGTTGAAGTGCTGTTCGGCCAACAGCGTGGTGGGCGCCAAGATGGCGACTTGCTTGCCGCCGTGCACGGCCACAAAAGCGGCGCGCAGGGCTACTTCGGTTTTGCCAAAACCCACGTCGCCGCAGATCAGCCTGTCCATGGGTTTGGGGCTCACCATGTCTTGAATGACGGCGTGGATGGCGGCGCGTTGGTCAGCGGTTTCCTCGAAACCGAAGCTGGTGGCAAAGGCTTCGTAATCGTGGGGGCTGAAGCGGTGCGCAAAGCCTTCGCGCGCGGCACGACGGGCGTAGAGATTGAGCAGTTCGGCTGCTGTGTCGCGCACCTGCTCAGCAGCCTTGCGGCGCGCCTTTTCCCACTGCGCAGAACCCAGGCGGTGCAGCGGCGCTTCATCCGCGCTGACCCCGGTATAGCGGCTGATCAAATGCAGCTGCGCCACTGGCACATACAGCGTGGCCTTGTCGGCGTACTCCAGGTGCAGGAATTCCGAGGCACCGCCTTCGCCTTCGCCCAGGTCAATGTGGATCAGACCCTGGTAGCGGCCAATGCCGTGGTTCAGGTGCACGACGGGGTCGCCCACCTTCAGCTCTGACAGGTCTTTGATGAGAGCGTCAACGCTGCTGACCTGCTCTTGTTTGCGGCGTCGCCGGGCTTGCGGCGTGGTCGCAAAAAGTTCGGTCTCGGTGACCAGTTGCACCGAGGTTTTGGCCTCAGGCTCAAACCAATGAAAGCCTTCGGCCAGGGGTGCTGCGGTGATGGCCACTTTCTCGTCGTCGGCCAAAAACGCTTGCAGTGAATCGACACTGGGCACGCTGATGTGGTGGTCGCGCAGCAGCTCGATCAGGCTTTCGCGCCGGCCTTCGCTTTCGGCCACCAGCAGCACGCGGTGGGTCGTACCCAACAGGTGGCGTTGCAGCAGGCCCAGCGGGTCGGTGCCACCGCGTTCGATGCCCAGTTCGGGCAGCGGGCGCGCCCATTCCACGGGGTCGCTGCCACGCAGCGCCAGCGTGGCGTGCGGCTGCGTGCGCGCAAAAAACTCTTCGGCCGGCATGAAGATGGCGGCCGGCGGCAGCAGCGGGCGCTCGGGGTCGTGCTGCAAAAAGCGGTGACGGTCGCGCGTGTCGGTCCAGAAGCGTTCCAGCGCTACATCCACCTTGCCGTGCAGCACCAGTTGGGCGTTGGGCCCCAGGTAGTCAAAGAGCGTGCCCACCTCGTCAAAAAACAGAGGTAGGTAGTACTCGATGCCACCGCTGGCCAGACCGGCGCCCATGTCTTTGTAGACACGCGCACGGGTCGGGTCGCCTTCGATCTTTTCGCGCCAGCGCGCCCGAAAGGCGGTGCGTGCGGCGTCGGTCATGGGAAATTCACGGCCGGGCAGCAGGCGCACTTCGGGCACCGGGTAGAGGCTGCGCTGGCTGTCTGGGTCGAAGGTGCGGATGCTGTCCACCTCGTCGCCAAACAGGTCGACACGCAAGGGCACCAGGCTGCCCATGGGAAAGAGGTCGATGAGGCCGCCGCGCACGGCGTATTCACCGGGGCTGACGACCTGGCTCACGTGCTGGTAGCCAGCCAGCGTCAACTGTGCCTTGAGCTTGGCTTCATCAAGCCGGCTCTTTTGTTTGAAGTGAAAGGTGGTGCCGGCCAGGAATGAGGGCGGCGCCAATCGCGTGAGCGCGGTGGTGGCCGGCAGCAGCACCACATCCACGTCGCCGCTGTGGATGCGCCACAGCGTGGCCAGGCGTTCGCTGATCAGGTCCTGGTGTGGGCTGAAGGTGTCGTAGGGCAGGGTCTCCCAGTCGGGGAACACGGCCACGCGCAGCGCGGGGTCGAAGAAGGGCAGTTCATCGGCCAGGCGTTGCGTGTCGGCGGGCTCTGCAGTGAAGACGGCCAGCACCTGTTTGGCGTCGGCGTGGTGGCGGCCCAGCTTGGCCAACAGCAGCGCATCGCCAGAACCCGTGGGGCGCGGCAGCGTGAAGCGCTTGCCGGGCGCGATGGTAGGCAGATGCATGTCAGGGTTCGGGAGCTTTGTCGCGCGGGCCAATGGCAATACTTAACACGCGCGGCGCGCGTGAAGGGGCTGGATTCTAGAATCCCCCCTCACATGCCCGAGCTGCCACGCTGTTTTGCCCTTGTGCCCTGTGCCGGCGTGGGCCTGCGTGCGGCCACTGGCGGGCCCAAGCAATACGCGCTGGTGGCGGGGCAGGCGGTGGTGGCGCACACGCTGCAAGCGTTGGCCGCCGTGCCTGCGTTAGCGGCCACGCTGGTGGTGCTGGCGCCCGATGATGCGCAGTTTGAATCGCACGCGCCCCACTTCAACGGCGCCAAGGCCTGGGTGGCACGCTGCGGCGGCGCCACGCGCGCAGCCACCGTCTGGGCGGGCCTGGCCGCGCTGCAAGAACGTGGTGCTAGGCAAGACGACTGGGTGCTGGTGCACGACGCGGCGCGCTGCTTGCTTCAGCCGGCCTGGGTGCAGCGTTTGATCGACGCCTGTCTGGACGACGCCGTGGGCGGCCTGCTGGCGCTACCGCTGGCCGACACGCTCAAACAGTCCGATCAAGGCCGCGCCGTGACCACGCTGCCCCGTGCAGAGAAGTGGCTGGCGCAGACCCCGCAGATGTTCCGCCTGGGCCTGCTGCAACGCGCGCTGCTGTCGGCGGGCGACAGCGTCACCGACGAGTCCAGCGCCATCGAACACCTGGGCTTGCGGCCCAAGTTGGTGGCCGGCGAAATCGACAACATCAAACTCACCTGGCCGGCTGACTTTGCGCTGGCGGCTCGCCTCTTGGAGAAAACATGAACCCGATGGCGCTGCGCATAGGCGAGGGTTGGGACACCCATCAGTTGGTGACTGGGCGGCCACTGGTGCTGGGCGGCGTGACCATCACGCACAGCCACGGCCTGCTGGGCCACTCTGACGCTGATGCGCTGCTGCACGCCATCACCGACGCGCTGCTGGGCGCGGCCGGCCTGGGCGACATCGGCAACCATTTCCCCGACACCGATGCGCGCTTCAAGGGCGCCGACTCGTTGCAACTGCTGCAAGCGGCCCTGCAATGCGTGCAAGATGAAGGTTATGTGCTGATCAACATCGACAGCACCATCATCGCCCAAGCGCCGAAAATGGCGCCGCACATCGCTGCCATGCGTCAGCGCATCGCCTCCACGCTGGGCCTGGCTGTCTGTGCTGTCAACGTCAAGGCGAAGACGGCTGAAAAGATGGGCCCGGCGGGTGAGGGCCGCGCGATTGAGGCACGCGCTGTGTGCTTGCTCTACAAACCCGAGCCCGACCACGCTTGAAGTAGGACTAGCGCTTCGCCGCTTCCGGCTTGCGCAAGCGCAAATGCGCCACCAAGCCCCCATCAGGCGCGTTAGCCAACTCCAGGCTGCCACCCATGCGCTGCATGGCTTTGTCGACGATGGCCAGACCCAGGCCGGCCCCAGTGGCGGCGGTGCGTGCTGCGTCGCCGCGAAAGAAAGGCGTCGTCAACTGCGGCAGCTTTTCGGGCGCCACACCGGGGCCGTGGTCGCGCACGCTGATGATGATCCAAGAGCCCGTCTTCGCGGCGGTCACCAGCACATCGGCCACGCCAGTGTCGGTGCCGCGGCCGTAGCGGCGCGCGTTTTCAAACAGGTTCAGGAAGATGCGGCCCAGTTCGGTTTCATCGGCCAGCACCATCAGGTCTATGGGCACACGCGTCACCACTTTGACTTGCGTGGGGTCGCGAAAGACGGCGGCTTCGCGGTCGATCAGGCGCGCCACGGGCACGGCATACAACTCGGTTTCGCCGGGGCGCGCGTAGTCCATGAACTTGTCGATGATGGCGTCGAGCTGGTCGATGTCCAGCGCCATGTTGTGCTTGGCCTCTTCGTCGGACACGCTCATCTCGGTTTCCAAGCGCAAGCGCGCCAGGGGCGTGCGCAGGTCGTGGCTGATGCCGGCCAGCATCACCGCGCGGTCTTCTTCCACACGCGCCAGCTCACGCGCCATGCGGTTAAAGCCGCGGTTGACTTCACGTATTTCGCTGGTTAGGTTGTTTTCGTCCAGGCGCGAGTCCAGGTCACCTTCGCGGATGCGGCTGGCTGCAAACGACAGTTGTTTGAGCGGCCGGTTGATGAGGCTGGCAATCACCACTGAGCCCAGCAGGGTGGCCAGCACGGCAATGCCGGTCCAACTCAGCCCGGTGCTGTTCTTGAGTGCTTCGCCATGGCTGGCTTCGGCTTGCAGCCAGTAGCGGTCTTTGTCGATGGAAAAACCGACCCACATGCCGGGCTGGCCATTCACGCTGCGCGCCACTACGGCGTCGGGGCCCAGTGTGGCGCGCAGTTCTTCGCTGACACGGCGCGTGAAGCGGTCGACCTCGAAGGGCTCTGAGGTGTCGCCCGGCTCGCGCGGCGCCACACGGATGACTTCTTGCGAGCCCATGCTTTTGAGCAGCGCCACGCGGTTGATGCCGTCCACGGGCTTGAGCGCGGCGCGTGTCAGGTTGACCAGGCCCGCAGTCTGCTGCGCGGCTTGCACGGCGCGTGGCTCGAACTCCAGCGCGCGCAGCGCCTGCACCCAAGCAAACACGCCGCCGGCCAGCAGCAAGGCCAGCAGCACAAAGGTGCGCCAGAACAGGCTGAAGCCGACCGCGCGGCTGGACGACCTTTGCGGCGCGCGGCGCGGCTGGTTGGCTTTGCCTGGCTGGCGTGTTTCAGTTCGCGCCATCGGGCACGAAGACGTAGCCCACGCCCCACACCGTCTGGATGTAGCGCGGCTGCGCCGGGTCGGGCTCGAGCATCTTGCGCAAGCGCGAGATCTGCACGTCCAGGCTGCGATCGAACGGCTCGAATTCGCGGCCGCGCGCCAGTTGCGCCAGCTTGTCGCGGCTCAGCGGTTGGCGCGGGTGGCGCACCAGGGCCTTGAGCATGCTGAACTCGCCCGTGGTCAGCGCAATCTGCTCGCCGTTTTTGGACAAGCGGCGCAGTGAGAGGTCAAACTCAAACGGCCCAAAGTTGACAATCTGCGCTTCTTTGCTCGGCGCGCCCGGCGCTTCAGGCGATGGCCGGCGGCGCAGCACGGCGTGGATGCGCGCCAGCAACTCACGCGGGTTGAAGGGCTTGGGCAGGTAGTCGTCGGCGCCGACTTCCAGGCCGACGATGCGGTCGACATCCTCCACCTTGGCCGTGAGCATGATGATGGGCGTGTGGTCGTTGGCGGCGCGCAGGCGCCGGCAAATCGACAAGCCGTCTTCGCCGGGCAGCATGAGGTCCAGCACGATGAGGTCGACTGTCTCGCGCGTCAGCACGCGGTTCAGTGCCTTCGAGTCTTCGGCCAGCAGCACATCAAAGCCTTCTTGCGAAAGGTAGCGGCGCAGCAGGTCGCGGATGCGCGCGTCGTCGTCGACGACCACGATGCGGTCTGCACGGGCGTTGGCGGGCGTGGTCATAGGCAACTCCAAATTTGTAACAGCCGCATTGTGGGGTGCGAAAACGGGGGTCTTCCCTGGGAACTGACCGGCTGTTACATCTCTTTCTGGCGCTATGAGCCAACTGGGCCGTGTCAACGCGCTGCGCGTCAGGTGCGCTGTAGCCCAGCGGCAAACCGCCGCGAGATGGCCACAATGCAAACCATGAACCCAGCCACCCGCTCCCTGGTCCGACGCTCTTGCCTGGCCGCCGCTGCCGCCACCGCCATGGCCGGTGCTTCAGCGCAGACGCTGCCAGCACCGCAAAACGTCATCAGCCTGAACGCCAGCGCCACGGTCGAGGTCAACAAAGACTGGCTCACCGTGGTCTTTTCCACCACCCGCGAAGGCAGCGATGCAGCGACTGTGCAAGCCCAGTTGCGCCAGGCGCTGGACGCCGCGCTGACCGAAGCGCGCAAGGTCGCCAAGGCCGGCCAGGTGGAAGTTCAGACGGGTGGCTTTTCGCTCTACCCGCGATATGCGCCCAAGGGCGGCATCAGCGGCTGGCAGGGCAGCACTGAGTTGCTGGTGCAGGGACGCGACACGCAGGCCATCTCGCAACTGACGGGCCGTGTGCAGACGCTGACGATTGCGCGCGTGGGCTTTTCACTGTCGCGTGAAGCGCGCGAAAAAGTCGAGGCCGATGTGTCCGCCGACGCCATCAGCCGCTTTCGCGCGCGCGCTGAAGCGGTGAGCAAGCAGTTCGGCTTTGACGGCTACACCGTGCGCGAAGTGTCGGTGTCTTCTGACTCGGCGCAGATGCTGTCGCAGCCCTTGGCGCGTGTGCAAAGCATGAAGGCCGGTGCTGCGGATGAAGGCTTGCCGTTGGAAGCCGGCAAAGCCACGGTCACCGCCAATGTCAGTGGCACGGTGCAGATGAAATAACCACCCGCGCGGTGCCTGCGCCGGGCGTTGATACGATGGGCCGAGGCGCGTTCAGGCGCCAATCAACCTGAGCCCACCATGACCGAGCCCCGCCTTCACCACGTGCAATGCATCAGCGCCAGCGGCCTGCACCGCATGGCTTATTGGGAATGGGGCGACGCCAAAAACCCGCGTGTGATGGTCTGTGTGCACGGCCTGGCAAGGCAAGGGCGCGACTTCGACACGCTGGCGCAAGACCTGGCCGCCGAGTACCGCGTCGTCTGCCCCGACGTGGTGGGCCGCGGCCAGTCCAGTTGGCTGGCTGACCCTAAGGCCTACGGCATTCCTACCTATGTGGCCGACATGGTCACGCTGGTGGCAAGGCTGGGCGTCGAACAGGTGGATTGGGTCGGCAACTCAATGGGCGGGCTCATCGCCATCGCCTTGGCTTCGTTGCCAGGCACACCCATCCGCCGCCTCGTGCTCAACGACGTGGGCCCGGTGGTCGAGCCCAAATTTGTGCAGCGCCTGTCCAGCTACCTGGGCTTGCCGGCGCATTGGAAGACCGTAGAAGAAGCGGCCGATGCATTGCTGGCTATTTCGCAAGGCTTTGGCCCGCACACCCACGAACAATGGCTGGCGCTGACGAAACATCAGCTAACGCCACAAGTGATGAACGGCGTGGCCGGCTTCAAACCGCACTACGACCCTGCCATTGCTGTGCCCGTGCGCGCCATGACGCCTGAGATTGCCGCCGCAGGCCAGGCCATGCTGTGGCACATGTACGACCGCATCCAAAGCCCGACGCTGCTGCTGCGCGGCGCACAGTCCGACGTGCTGCTGCCC
>JANNEX010000102.1:0-13220 GCA_031379155.1 Rubrivivax sp. | reverse complement strand
CTGGCCCCGGCGCCATGCTGCGCGCCGCGCGCGAAAAGCAAGGCCTGCATATCGCCGCACTGGCTGCTGCCATCAAGGTCTCACCGCGCAAGCTGGACGCGCTGGAAAACGACCGCTGGCAAGAGCTGCCCGACGCCACCTTCACGCGCGCGCTGGCGCAGACCGTGTGCCGCACGCTCAAGATCGACGCCAAGCCCATCCTGAACAAACTGCCGCAGGCCGCACCCGTGGCGCTGGAGAGCTACGACAACGGCTTGAACGCGCCGTTTCGTGAAAGGCCGGGGCGTGAAGAGCCTGGCATGGCCGGCGCTGCGGTGCGGCCCATGGTCTGGGGTGCTGCGCTGCTGATGTTGGCGGCCCTGCTGGTCTATGTGCTGCCCGTTGATTTGTGGTCGCGCTTGAGCGGCCCGCGCGCTGCGGCTGTGCCAGCGGCCGCGCCGGTGAGTCTGCCCCCGGCGGCGCCCGCAGTGGTCACGACCACGGTGCTGGTGGCGCCCGAGGCCGCGTCGGCAGCGGCTGTGGCGCCTGACAGTCTCGCTTCAGCGGCGGCCGTGACCGCGCCCGTGGCGCCTGCCGTTGTGCCTGCGCTTGTGCCTGCGCTCGTGCCTGCAGTCGTGCCCCCCGCTGTGCCCGCAGTCACGCCTGCTGCGCGACCCGTGGTGGTAGCTGTTTCGACGGCGGTGCTGCCTGTCGCCGCACCTGCCGCACCCATCTCAAGCCTGGTGCAACTCAGCTCCGCCAAAGCCTCGTGGGTGGAGGCGCGCGATGCACGTGGCGCCACGCTGCTGTCGCGCACCGTGTTGCCCGGTGAAAAGGTTGACCTGGACGGCAAGCTGCCCATACGCCTGACCATCGGCAATGCCTCGGCCACGCAGCTGGCCTTTCGTGGCCAGCCGGTCGACCTGGCCTCGCGCACCCGCGACAATGTGGCGCGTGTCGAGCTTGAATAGAGCAGCCGCACCTGGGTCAATATGAACGCTCCTGACGCCTTCGATTTCATTGACGCCGCCACGCCGGCGCAGCGCCGTTCGCGCCAGGCGCGTGTGGCCTGGGGCGATCATGTCGTCACCGTGGGTGGTGACGCACCCGTGCGTGTGCAGTCCATGACCAACACCGACACGGTGGACGCCGTGGGCACCGCCATCCAGGTCAAAGAACTGGCGCTGGCGGGGTCTGAGCTGGTGCGCATCACCGTCAACACGCCCGAGGCCGCAGCGGCTGTACCCTACATCCGCGAACAGCTGGACCGCATGGGTGTCAACGTGCCCCTGGTGGGTGACTTTCACTACAACGGCCACCGCCTGCTGACCGATTTTCCGGACATGGCTGCGGCCCTGTCCAAATACCGCATCAACCCCGGCAACGTGGGCAAAGGCAACAAGCGCGACCGCCAGTTTGGCCAGATGATCGAAGCCGCCATCAAGCACGACAAGGTGGTGCGCATCGGCGTCAACTGGGGCAGCCTGGACCAGGAACTGCTCGCCGACCTGATGGACCGCAACGCCGCGCGTGCGCAGCCACTGGACGCGAAGCAGGTGATGTACCAGGCCTTGATTCAATCGGCACTCACCTCAGCCGAGGTCGCGGCCGAGATGGGCCTCAAACGCGACAACATCATCATCAGCTGCAAGGTCAGCGGCGTGCAGGATCTGATCTCTGTCTACCGCGCATTGGCCAAGCGCTGCGACTACGCGCTGCACCTGGGCTTGACCGAAGCCGGCATGGCCACCAAGGGCACGGTGGCCAGTGCCACGGCGCTGGCCGTGCTGCTGCAAGAAGGCATTGGCGACACCATCCGCGTCAGCCTGACGCCGCAGCCCGGCGAAGCGCGCACGCAAGAGGTCGTGGTGGCGCTGGAAATTTTGCAGAGCCTGGGCCTGCGCACCTTCAACCCCAGTGTCACCGCCTGCCCGGGCTGTGGCCGCACCACCAGCACCACCTTCCAGGAACTGGCCAAACAGATTGATGACTTCCTGCGCGCGCAAATGCCGGTCTGGAAGACACGCTACCCCGGTGTTGAAGGCCTCAGGGTGGCGGTGATGGGCTGCATCGTCAACGGCCCTGGCGAGAGCAAACACGCCGACATTGGCATCAGCCTGCCGGGCACCGGTGAAGCACCGGCAGCACCCGTTTTCATCGACGGTGAAAAGGCCATGACCTTGCGTGGCGAGGGCATCGTGCAAGAGTTTCACAAGATCGTCGAGGGCTACATCGAGCGCCGCTTTGCGCCCAAGATGGGCAGTGCGGCGGCTGCGCATTGACGCTGCCGCCACTGCCCACCCCCTAACCCTCGACTTCAGTGGCGCTGCGGCGCCGACACAGCCATGACCGACAAGCACCCAGCCCTCAAAGCTGACCCTTCACCGCTGCGCGCCGTGAAAGGCATGAACGACATCTTGCCCGCCACCGTCACGCGCAAAGACAAGTTGCCCGACTCTGGCCTGTGGGCCTGGTTTGAAGACGTGCTGCGCGGCGTGATGGTGGGCTATGGCTACCAGTACTTGCTGACGCCGCTGGTCGAGCCCACGGCGCTGTTTGTGCGCGGCTTGGGCGAAGTGACTGACATCGTCGAAAAAGAGATGTTCTCCTGGCGCGACGCCATGAACGGTGATGCGCTGACGCTGCGCCCCGAAGCCACTGCCGGCATCGTGCGCGCCATGGTCGAGCACAACGCGCTGTACAACGGCCCGCTGCGCCTGTGGACCATGGGCCCCATGTTCCGCCACGAAAGGCCGCAGAAGGGCCGCTACCGCCAGTTCCATCAGCTTGACGTGGAAGCGCTGGGTTTTGCCGGGCCCGACGTCGACGTTGAAATGATCCTGGTGGCGCGCCGCCTGTGGCAGGCCCTGGGCCTGGTCGTGGGCCAGGATGTGCGGCTTGAGATCAACAGCCTTGGCCAGGCGACCGAGCGCGCCGCGCACCGTGCGGCGCTGGTCGCGCACTTCGAGGCCCAGGCCGCGCAGTTGGATGAAGACGCGCGCCGCCGCTTGCACAGCAACCCGCTGCGCATCCTGGACAGCAAGAACCCGGGCATGCAGGCGCTGATTGAAGCCGCACCGAAGCTGATGGACTTTCTGGGCGCGGATTCGCTGGCCCACTTCAACGCCGTCAAGGCCTGCTTGGACAGCGTGGGCCTGGCCTACCGTGTCAACACGCGCCTGGTGCGTGGCATGGACTACTACAACCTGACGGTGTTCGAGTGGGTCACTGACCAGCTGGGCTCACAAGGCACGGTGTGCGGCGGCGGTCGCTACGACGGCTTGTTTGAGCAGCTCGGTGGCAAGCCCACACCGGCCGTGGGCTTTGGCCTGGGCATTGAACGTTTGCTGTTGCTGATCCAGGAACTGGGCCTGCCCGTGCCGGTGTCTGCACCCCATGCCTACGCCATCGTTCCTGACGCAGCCGCACTGCCCCAGGCCTTGGCCACCGTGGAAGCGCTGCGCAATGCCGGTGTGACAGTGCACATGCACGCAGGCGGCGGCAGCATGAAATCTCAATTCAAGAAAGCCGATGTCAGTGGCGCCAAACACGCGCTGATTTTTGGCGCCGACGAAGTAGCGCGTGGTGAAGTGGCCATCAAGCCGCTGCGCGACGCCAGCGCCGCACAAAGCGCCCAGCCGCTGGCCACTGCCAGCACCTGGGCGGCAAAACTCCTCAACGCATAATCGTCAGCTTTTGCGCTGCACCTACCGATGGCCACACAACTCGACCTGCAAGAGCAGGAACAACTCGACGCCCTGAAGGCGTTTTGGAACAAGTACGGCAACCTCGTCACCTGGGTGCTGGTGCTGGTGCTGGGCGCCTTCGCGGCCTGGAACGCCTGGAATTACTGGCAGCGTGAACAAGGCGTCAAGGCGGGCGGCATGTTTGAAGAACTCGAGCGTGCGGCCATCGCTGGCGACGCCGACAAAGCCGGCCGCATCTTTGCCGACTTGAAGGGCAACTTCCCCAGCACCGCCTTTGCCCAGCAAGGCGGCTTGATGGCGGCGCGTGTGCAGTTTGAGAAGGGTCAGGCTGACAACGCCAAGGCCAGTCTGACCTGGGTCGCCGACAACGCCATCGAAGAAGAAATTCGCACCATCGCGCGCCTGCGCCTGGCCGGCTTGCAAGCCGAAGCCAAGCAGTACGACGAAGCGCTGAAGACCCTGGCCGCCGCCAACGCGCCGGGCTTTGAGGCGCTGGCCGCTGACCGGCGCGGTGACGTGCTGGCCATCCAGGGCAAGAAGGACGAAGCGCGCGTGGCCTATCAGGCGGCCTACAAAGCCATGGGCGAAAAGCTGGACTACCGGCGTTTGATCGAAGCCAAATTGACGGCGCTGGCGGCAGCGCCTGACAGCGCCGCGTCGGCCAACGCAGCAGCCGCGTCGGGGGCCGCTAAGTGAGACTGACCGCTGTCTCAGTGATGGTGCTAACGGCCGTGTTGGCTGGCTGCGCCGCCGACAAACCCAAGCCCACCGCGCTGGAAACCTTTGAGCCCAAGATCGCCGGCCGTCAGGTCTGGCAATCGCAAGTCGGGTCCATCGGCTTTGCCTTGGTGCCGGCGGTCAAGGACGGCGTCTTTTATGTCGCGTCAGGCGACGGTGATATCCAAGCGCTGCAAGCCGACAGCGGCGCGCTGCTGTGGCGCGCCAGCGCCGGGGCTGCCATCTCGGCCGGTGTGGGCAGCGACGGCCGCTTCACCAGCGTGGTCACGCGTGACAACGAAGTGGTCGGCTTCGACAGCGGCCGGCAAGCCTGGCGCAAACGGGTGCCTTCGCGCGTGGTCACGCCGCCCCTGGTGGCCGGCGAGCGTGTCTTCGTGATTGGCGTGGACCGTGTCGTGCATGCCTTTGACGCCATCGACGGCCGCCGCTTGTGGACGCTGGCGCGCCCCGGCGACCCGCTCACCCTGGCCCAGGCCAGCGTGCTGACGGCCGTGCGCAACACCCTGGTGGTGGCGCAAGGTCCGCGCCTGGCCGGCATTGACCCTGTCAAGGGCACCGTGCAATGGGAGGTGCCCATGGCCTCGCCACGCGGCAGCAATGAAGTTGAACGCCTGGCCGATTTGGTAGGCCCGGCCGTGCGCACCGCAGACCGCCTGTGCATGCGCGCTTTTCAGTCCGCTGTGGGCTGCGCCGACGCCGAGCGTGGTGCCGTGCTGTGGTCGCGCAACGTTGGCGGCGCCAATGCCGTGGGCGGCGACAAGGACAGCGTGTTTGGTGCCGACGCGTCAGACCGCATCACCGCATGGCGCGCCAACACCGGCGACGTTATCTGGACCAGCGAAAAGCTGCTTTACCGCGGCCTGAGCGGCGCCCTGGCTGTGGGCCCGGTGGTGGTGTTTGGCGACAGCGAAGGCTTCGTGCATTTCCTGGGCACGGCCGACGGCAGCCAGCAACTGCGCCTGCCCACCGACGGCAAGGCTGTGGTGGGCACGCCGGTGCTGTCGGGCAACACGCTGCTGGTCACCACGCAAGGTGGCGGGCTGTTCGCGTTCAGGCCTAACTGATCAACGCAGTCATGATGAAGCCGGTCATTGCCCTGGTCGGCCGCCCCAACGTCGGCAAGTCGACGCTGTTCAACCGCATCACCAAAAGTCGCGACGCCATCGTCGCCGACTACGCCGGCCTGACACGCGACCGCCACTATGGCGACGCGCGCCTGGGCTCGCAGGAATTCATCGTCGTCGATACGGGCGGCTTTGAGCCCGACAAACCCAGTGGCGTGATGGCCGAGATGGCCAAACAAACGCGCCAGGCGGTGGCCGAGGCCGACGCAGTCATCTTTGTGGTGGACGTGCGCGGTGGCCTGTCGGCGCAAGACCACGACATCGCCAAATACCTGCGCACACAGCGCAAGAAGGTCATCCTGGCGGCCAACAAGGCCGAAGGCATGACCGAGTCGCCCCTGCTGGGTGAGTTTCACGAGCTCGGCATTGGCGACCCGCACCCGATTTCTTCGGCCCACGGCCAGGGCATACGCAGCCTGCTGGAAGCCGCGCTGCAAGCCTTCCCGCATGACGAAGACGCCGCGGCCGCGGCACCCGACCCCAACGCACCCATACGCCTGGCCGTGGCGGGCAAGCCCAACGTGGGCAAGAGCACGCTCATCAACGCCTGGCTGGGTGAAGAGCGCCTTGTCGCCTTTGACCAACCGGGCACCACGCGCGACGCCATCCACGTGCCGTTCGAGAAAAACGGCCAGCGCTTTGAGCTCATCGACACCGCCGGCCTGCGCCGCCGCGGCAAGGTTTTTGAGGCCATAGAGAAATTCTCGGTCGTCAAGACCTTGCAAGCCATTGCCGACGCCCACGTGGTGCTGCTGCTTATCGACGCCACCCAGGGCGTGAGTGAGCAGGACGCTCACATAGCAGGTTATGTGCTGGAGTCGGGCCGCGCTGTCGTCATCGCCGTCAACAAGTGGGATGCGACTGACGAGTACCAGCGCCAGACCTTGCAGCGCTCTATTGAGAGCCGTCTGGCCTTTTTGAAGTTTGCGCCGGTGCTGGAAATCTCCGCCGTGCGCCGCCAGGGCCTGAACGCGGTGTGGAAGGCCATTTTGCAAGCCCATGCTTCGGCCACCATCAAGATGAGCACGCCTGTGCTGACGCGCCTGGTGCACGAAGCTTCAGAGCTGCAAGCGCCGCCCCGCGAAGGGCGCTTTCGGCCCAAGATGCGCTATGCCCACCAAGGTGGCATGAGCCCGCCGCTGGTGGTGATACACGGCAACTCGCTGGACCACATCACCGAGAGCTACAAGCGCTTCTTGGAAGGCCGCCTGCGCGAACACTTCAAGCTGGTGGGCACGCCCGTGCGCATCGAATTCCGCTCGGCCGCCAACCCCTTTGACAGCAAAGACCGCTAACCCCCCCCTCAGCCGTGCCCGCACCAAGGGCTTGCCCTGTGATAAGGTGAGCGCCTTCTGTCATTCAACACGGAACATATCGTGAGCAACAAAGGCCAACTCTTGCAGGATCCTTTCCTCAACCTGCTGCGCAAAGAGCATGTGCCGGTGTCGATTTACCTCGTCAACGGCATCAAGCTGCAAGGCCACATCGAATCGTTTGACCAGTACGTGGTCTTGCTGCGCAACACCGTGACGCAGATGGTCTACAAACACGCCATCTCCACCGTGGTGCCCAGCCGCGCGGTGAATTTCCAAGCCGCTGAGCCGGGCGAAGCGGCCTGAGCCGCAGCCCGAGTTCAGGCGCGTCCACCAAGACCTTGGCTTCTTCGACTGCTTCTGCCGCCGCGCGCGGTGAAGTGCTGAGTTCTGCCCAGCTGACTTCTACCCAGCTCACGCGCGCCGTGCTGGTGGGCGTGGACGTGGGCGGCAAAGGGCACTTCGACGCCACGCTGGACGAGCTGGCGCTGCTGGCTGCATCGGCCGGCGACCTGGTCGTGGCGCGTGTCACCGCCAAGCGCCGCGCGCCCGACCCGGCACTGTTTGTGGGCAGCGGCAAGGCCGACGAGATCAAGGCTTTGGTGGCTGCCACCGACGCGCACGGTGTCATCTTCGACCAGGCCTTGAGCCCGGCGCAGCAGCGCAACCTGGAGCAACATCTGGGCGTGGCGGTGGCCGACCGCACCGGCCTCATCCTGGACATCTTTGGCCAGCGCGCGCAAAGCCACGAAGGCAAGCTTCAAGTCGAACTGGCGCGTCTGCAATACCAGGCCACGCGCCTGGTGCGGCGCTGGAGCCACCTGGAACGCCAGCAAGGTGGCATTGGCCAGCGCGGCGGCCCCGGTGAAGCGCAGATCGAGCTGGACCGACGCATGATTGGCGAGCGCATCAAGACCGTCAAAGAGCGGCTTGAGAAGGTCAAGCGCCAGCGCGGCACGCAGCGCAAGGCGCGTGAGCGGCGCGGCAGCTTTCGCGTCTCTTTGGTGGGCTACACCAATGCGGGCAAGTCCACGCTGTTCAACGCCCTGGTCAAAGCCCGCGCCTATGCCGCAGACCAGTTGTTTGCCACCCTGGACACCACCACGCGCGCGCTGTGGCTGGGCGAATCACAAAGCTCGGTCTCGCTGTCAGACACCGTGGGTTTCATTCGCGATTTGCCGCACAAGCTGGTCGAGGCTTTTGAAGCCACGCTGCACGAAGCCGCCGAAGCCGATTTGCTGCTGCATGTGATCGACGCCGCCAGCCCTCAGCTGAGCGAGCAGATGGCCGAGGTCGAACGTGTGCTGCAAGACATTGGCGCCAGCGCCGTGCCGCAAATTTTGGTCTACAACAAGTGCGACTTGCTGGAAGATTCGCGCCAGTCGCGCGAGCCATCGGACTGGATTGAAGCCCATGCCGGCGTGCGCCGCCAGCGTGTGTTTGTCAGCGCCGCCACGGGCCAGGGTCTGGCCGATCTGCGTGCGGCCATCGCCCAACATGCACTGGCTCACTTGAATGGCCCCAGCCGGCCCCCACTTGACATGCTTGCGGGCGCCCAGTCCGCTTCTCCGGGCGGCGACCCGGCCACCGCAACCACCCCGCCACTCCATGCTTGAACAAGAACATCCCCGATTCACGGCCCGCCTGAGCAGCGTCACTGCCGCCTTGGGTCTGTGGCTCAAGGTGGCCGTGCTGCGCCGTCAGCCGTTGGCCGCGGCCCAAGACGGCCTGGTCTACAGCAACCGCAACGACGGCCCGCCTGACCTGGACGAGTTGTGGCGCGACTTCAACCGCAAGCTCAGCGGCTTGTTTGGCGGTAAGGGCAGCAAGCCCAGCCCCGACAACCGTGGCAACAGCAATGGCAGCGGCGGCGGCGGCGGTTCACCCTACCAACCCGACTTCAAAAGTGCCGGCATTGGCGTCAGCCTGATTGGCGGCGTGGCTTTGCTGATCTGGCTGGGCAGCGGATTCTTCATCGTGCAAGAAGGCCAGCAAGCGGTGGTCAGCACCTTTGGCAAGTTCAGCCACATCAAGGACGCAGGCTTCCAGTGGCGTCTGCCTTACCCCATGCAAGCGCATGAGACGGTGGCAGTGACGCAGCTGCAGTCGGTGGACGTGGGCCGCAACTCAGTCGTGCAGGCCACGGGCTTGCGTGACTCTTCCATGCTGACGCAAGACGAAAACATCGTCGACATCCGCTTCACCGTGCAGTACCGCCGCGCTGACGCACGCGCCTACCTGTTCGAGAACAACCGCCCCGACGAAGCCGTGGTCATGGCCGCTGAATCGGCGGTGCGTGAAATCGTCGGCCGCAGCAAGGTTGACCAGGTGCTGTACGAACAGCGTGACGCGATTGCGGCTGACCTGGTGAAGTCGATTCAAGCGCAGCTTGATCGTTTGAAAGCCGGCATCGTCATCGCCAATGTCAACATGCAAAACGTGCAGGTGCCTGACTCGGTGCAATCGGCCTTCAATGATGCCGTCAAAGCCACCGCTGACCGTGACCGTTTCAAGAATGAAGGGCTGGCTTATGCCAGCGACGTGATCCCCAAAGCACGCGGCACGGCGTCGCGCCTGAAGGAAGAGGCCGAAGGCTACCGTTCACGGGTGGTGGCGCAGGCCGAAGGTGATGCGCAGCGCTTTCGCCTGGTGCTGGCCGAATACCAAAAGGCGCCTGGTGTGACGCGCGACCGCCTCTATATCGAGACCATGCAGCAGGTCTACTCCAACGTCAGCAAGGTCTTGGTCGACAGCCGTTCTGGCAGCAACTTGCTCTACCTGCCGCTGGACCGCTTGCTGCAGCAAGCCGGCGCACCTGCCGCTTCACCTGCCGTGCCCGCAGGCACTGTGCCGACACCCGCTGCATCTGACCCCACAGGCACACAAAGCGTGGACATCCGTTCACGCGACAACGCGCGCACGCGTGACCGCGAGGGCCGCTGAACATGAACAAGATTGCCCTGTCCATTGCCGTGATCCTGGCCGCCCTGATGCTGGTAGCCAGCACCCTGTTTGTGGTGGACCAGCGCCAGGTCGGCGTGGTCTATGCACTGGGTGAGATCAAGGAAGTCATCACCGAACCTGGCCTCAAGTTCAAGCTGCCGCCGCCTTTTCAAAACGTGGTCTTCCTGGACAAACGTGTGCAGACGCTCGATAGCCCAGAAACACGTCCCATCTTCACCGCCGAAAAGAAGAGCCTGGTCATCGACTGGCTGGTGAAGTGGCGCATCACCGAGCCGCGCCAGTTCATCCGCAACAACGGCGTCGATTTCCGCAATCTTGAAAGTCGTCTGTCACCTGTGGTGCAAGCTGCTTTCAACGAAGAGATCACGCGGCGTGAGGTCAAAGGCGTGCTGGCCAGCGAACGCGAAAAAGTCATGAACGATGTCAAGGCGCGGCTGGCCGACGAAGCCAAGTCCTTCGGCATTGAGATTGTCGACGTGCGCATCAAGCGTGTCGATTTCGTCGCCGACATTTCGGAGTCGGTCTACCGCCGCATGGAGTCAGAGCGCAAGCAAGTGGCCAACGAGTTGCGTTCACAAGGCTCGGCCGAAGGCGAAAAGATCCGCGCCGACGCTGATCGTCAACGCGAAGTCATCATCGCCGAGGCCTACCGCGACGCGCAAAAGATCAAGGGCGATGGTGACGCCAAGTCATCCGCTTTGTACGCCGACGCCTTTGGCCGCGACGCGCAGTTTGCGCAGTTCTATCGCAGCCTGGAGGCCTACCGCGCCACCTTCCGCAGCAAGAGCGACGTCATGGTGCTTGACCCCAGCAGCGACTTCTTCCGCGCCCTGCGCGGCAGCGGCGCTGCCACACCGGCGGCGACACGCAAGTAAGGCACTCTGACGGTCAGGGCGCAAGACATGGGCAAGATGCTGCTTGCTGCCTTGGCCTTGATGCTGGTCATTGAAGGCTTGCTGCCCTTCATCAGCCCCAGCACCTGGCGCGCGGCCTTCGAGCGTGCGACCAAACTCAGCGACGGCCAGATCCGCTTCATTGGCCTGACCAGCATGGTCATTGGCCTGCTCTTGCTGCTGGCGTTCTGGCACTGATCACGCCCACGCCAAGGCCCGGCCAGCCAGGGCAGGGCGTCTACAATGCCGGCTTTATCACCGGTGCTTTTCATGCTCTCTGCTTGGCTGCTGCCCGAGCACATCGCCGATGTCCTGCCTGCCCAGGCGCGGCGCATCGAAGAACTCCGCCGTGCGCTGCTGGACAGGGCGCGTGCTTACGGGTTTGAGCTGGTCATTCCGCCGCTGCTGGAACACCTGGAATCTTTGCTGTCCGGCACTGGCCGTGAACTCGATTTGAAGACCTTCAAGCTGGTGGACCAGCTCAGCGGCCGCATGCTGGGCCTGCGCGCCGACACCACGCCGCAAGCCGCGCGCATCGACGCCCATCTGCTCAACCACGAAGGTGTGACGCGCCTGTGCTACTGCGGCCCAGTGCTGCACACACGGCCCACAGGCCTGGCCGCCACGCGTGAGCCGCTGCAGTTTGGCGCCGAGATCTTTGGCCACGCCGGGCTTGAAGCTGATCTGGAAGCGGCTGAATTGGCGCTGGACGGCCTGGCCGCAGCATCGGTCTCAAACCTGGTCATCGACCTGGCCGACGCGCGTGTGCTGCGCGGCGTGCTGGCCGGTGCCAACATCGCGCCGGCGACCTTGCAAGACATCGTGCAAGCCCTGGCCGACAAGGACGCGCCAGCCTTGCAGTTGCTGTGCGCAAACCTGCCGCAGCCCACCCGCGACGGCTTGGCTGCACTGCTGCGCTTGTATGGCGGCGACGAAGTGCTGCAAGCCGCGCGCAGCCAGTTGCCCGCGTCACCGCTGGTGCATCAGGCGTTGGACGAATTGCAATGGCTGGCCAGCCACTTGCGCGCCGCCTATCCGTTATTGCGCGTGGGTTTTGATCTGTCCGACATGAGCGGCTACGCTTACTACTCGGGCGCGCGTTTTGCCATCTACAGCAACGGCTGCAGCGACGCGCTGGCACGTGGCGGCCGCTACGACGAAGTGGGCGCGGTGTTCGGCCGCAACCGGCCGGCGGTGGGATTCAGCCTGGACCTGAAGTCACTGGCCGAAGTGGCAGGGCCATCGAGCGCGCCCACCGCCATCCGCGCGCCGTGGGGCGAAGAACCCGCCTTGCGTGCGGCAGTGCGCCGCTTGCGCGAAGCTGGCGAAACCGTGCTGGCTGTCTTGCCCGGCCATGAACCCGAAGCCCAGGCCTTTGCCTGCGACCGTGAACTGGTGAACGTGGCTGGCCAGTGGGTGCTGCGCGCGACCGACTGAAGATTGAAAATTGAATAGGACTTGAAGCACATGCAAGCAGCAATGCCATCAGCGACAAGGCCCATCGCTGGCCGCAACGTGGTCGTGGTGGGCACCCAGTGGGGCGATGAAGGCAAAGGCAAGATCGTCGACTGGATGACCGACCACGCGCAGGGCGTGGTGCGTTTCCAGGGCGGCCACAACGCCGGCCACACGCTGGTCATCAACGGCCGCAAGACGGCTTTGCAGCTGGTGCCTTCGGGCGTCATGCGCGAAGGTGTGGCCTGCTATATCGGCAACGGCGTGGTCGTCGACCCGGCGCATTTGCTGACCGAAATTGCGCGCATCGAAGCGCTGGGCATAGACGTGCGTTCGCGCCTGTTCCTGTCGGAGTCATGCCCACTCATCCTGCCCTTTCACGTCGAGATTGACCGCGCCCGCGAAGCGCGCCGCGAAGGCACGGCGGGCGGCAAGATCGGCACCACTGGCAAGGGCATTGGCCCGGCTTACGAAGACAAAGTAGCGCGACGTGCGCTGCGCGTGCAAGACCTCAAACACCCGGCGCGGCTGGAGGCCAAGCTGCGTGAACTGCTGGAACTGCACAACGCCGAACTCACGGGCGTGCTGGGCGCCAACGCGCTGGCCTTGCAGCCCATGCTCGACGACACGCTGCGCGCGGCAGAGCAGATCACGCCACTGATGGCCGATGTGGGCTACCGCCTCTTCAACGCCCACCGCAACGGCGACAACCTGCTGTTTGACGGCGCGCAGGGCACGCTGCTGGACATTGACCACGGCACCTATCCTTTTGTGACCTCCAGCAACTGCGTCGCTGGCAACGCGGCTGCGGGTTCTGGCGTGGGCCCGGGCCTGCTGCACTACGTGCTGGGCATCACCAAGGCCTACACCACGCGCGTGGGCGGTGGGCCCTTCCCAACCGAGCTGGACATCAACGCGGCGGGCGGTGTCGGCCACCACCTGTCTACGGTGGGGCAAGAGCGTGGCACGGTGACTGGCCGCGCACGGCGCTGCGGTTGGCTGGATGCGGCGGCACTCAAGCGCTCAATGATCATCAACGGCGTCTCG
>JANNEX010000688.1:0-3198 GCA_031379155.1 Rubrivivax sp. | reverse complement strand
GCTCAGTCGAAGACCGGCGAATCCACGCCCAGCACCTTGTGCAACTTCGGGCTGGTGGTCGTGTATTGCAGCAAAATGCGCTTGTCAGGAAAGACATAGGGCGCAGCGCCAAAAGCCGCCAGCGCGGCTTCATGAAAGCCTGACAGGATGAGCTTTTTCTTGCCCGGATAGACGTTGATGTCACCCACCGCAAAGATGCCAGGAATGTTGGTCTGGAATTTTTCGGTGTCGACGACGATCTGCTTGCGCTCGATGCCCAAGCCCCACTGTGCGATGGGGCCCAGCTTGGGGCTGAGGCCGAAGAACACCAACAACACGTCCAGTGGCATGACCCGCGTCACGCCATCAGCGCCAGTCAGCTTCAGGTGGCTCAGGCGGCCGTTGTTTTCATCGAACCCGGTGACCTGGCCAACGACAAACTGCATCTCGAAGGCTTCGCACAATTCCTTCATCTTGGCCACGCTGGCCGGTGCAGCGCGAAAGCCATCGCGGCGGTGCACCAAGATCACGCTCTCGGCCTTGTTCGGGCCTTCTTGCGCGAAGTTCAGTGCCCAGTCCAGCGCAGAGTCGCCACCGCCAATGATGACCAGGTGCCTGCCCGCAAATTCGGCAGGGTCGCGCACGCGGTAGAAGAGTTGCGATTCGTCAAATTTCTCTAACCCATCCACCTTTAGCAGGCGCGGCTGGAACGAGCCCACGCCACCGGCGATGAAGATGGTTTTGGTCAAGAACCGCGTGCCTTTGGAGGTGGCCACGAAAAAGCGCCCGTCGTCCTGCTTTTGCACCGCCGTGACCTCTTGGCCGAGGTGAAAGGTGGCGCCAAAGGGCTCGATCTGCTTGAGCAGGTTGTTGGTGAGTTCCTTGCCCGTGCATACCGGCACGGCGGGGATGTCGTAGATGGGTTTGTCGGGATACAGCTCAATGCACTGGCCGCCGGGGTAGGCCAATGAATCGATGATGTGGGCCTTGATCTCGAGCAGGCCCAGCTCAAACACCTGGAACAGGCCGACAGGGCCGGCGCCGACGATAACGGCGTCGGTCTCGATGGGGCCGCTGTGTGCCGTGGCAGTGTCGATGATGGCAGGGTTGGCGACGGAATTCATGCGCTCAGGGGGCTTGCAGAGGCTGGGGTGGCTGGAGTTCAGCGCACCAGTTGGTCAAGTTTGTTGGGCTTGTCTTTCCACTCGTCGGCATCGGCCGGCGCCGGCTTGCGTTTGGTGATGCTGGGCCACTTGCGGGCCAGCTCAAGGTTGAGCTTGATGAAGGCCAGCTGTTCGGTCGGCACGTCTTCTTCGGGCAGGATGGCATTCACGGGGCATTCGGGGATGCACACCGCACAGTCTATGCATTCGTCGGGGTCAATGACCAGCATGTTGGGGCCCTCGCGGAAGCAGTCAACGGGGCAGACATCGACACAGTCGGTGTACTTGCAGCGGATGCACGATTCGAGGACGACGTGGGTCATAACGGGCTCGGTTGATGTTCAGGGCTGCGGCGCTGGCGGGTGTGCCGCAGTCCGTGGCAAACCAAGATTTTACGGTGCTGTGGCGTGTGCCTGTGTCTGCGCTGGATCAAGCGTCAGGGTGATTGGCGCCATTGCCACAGTCGCGACCGTCGCCACGTTTACCACAGCCGCCACAGTGCCCCGCACCGGCCGCGCGCCTGCGCCCACGGTCACCACGGTGGGTCGGCCCGCGTGCAGCACGGCCGCGCCAGCCAAGTCGGCCAGGGCGTGGTCGCTGGACACGCAGTCGGCCCAGCCCGCGCGTGAGACCACGCAGACCGCTGTGTCCACAGCCCAGCCAGCGGCCAACAAAGCGCGGCCCAGTTTGCCCAATTGGCGGCCGGCCATGTAGAAGACCTCGGTGTCGGCGTGGCGGCCAGCGTCCAACTCACCGGTGTGCGACATGGCCGTGCTCAGGCTGACGCTGCGGCCGGCGCCGCGCCGCGTTAAGGGGCGCTGCGTCGCAGCGGCAGCGGCAATGGCCGCCGTGACACCGGGCACCACTTCGCTTTCGATGCCGGCGGCGGCCAGCGCCAGCAGCTCTTCTTCCAGGCGGCCAAAGATGCTGGGGTCGCCGCCCTTGAGGCGCACCACGCAGCGATGTTCGCGTGCCAGGCGCACCAGCAGCGCGTCGATGCTGGCCTGGCCTGTAGAGGCACAAAAGCCACGCTTGCCCACGTCTATCCAGCGCGCTTGCGGCGCCAAGCTGCGCAGCGCCGGGTCAGTCAGCGCATCAAACAGCACCACGTCGGCCTGCGCCAGGCGCTGCGCGCCGCGCACGGTGATGAGGTCGGCCGCACCGGGGCCGGCACCGATGAAGACGACATGGCCAAATTTGTTCATCATGGCTAACTCTTGAAGTCTGTGACCAGCAAAGCGCCGCTGGTGCGGTGGCTGGCCGGATCGACCACGATCAAGGCACCGCCCACGCGGTTGCTGGCAAAGGTGGACAGGGGCAGGGCCTGCTGAAGCTCAATCTCAACTTCACCAATGTCGTTGACGTTTAACTGCTGCGCCGGCTGCGCTTGCAGGGTGTGGATGTCCAACTGGTGGCGCACTTTTGACAGGCGCGCCTGCACCCACTGGTTGCCATGGCGCAGCAGGTACTTGCGGCCGGCTGCCGCAGGCTCTGTGTCCAGCCAAGCCAGTTGGGCGACAAAGCGCTGCGCACTGTGCAGTTCACCAGGGGCTGCCAGCCAGTCGCCGCGCGACACATCCAGTTGACGGTTCAGCACCACGCCCAGCGACTGCCCGGCCTGGCCCTCTTGCGTGACCGAACCGGCGCGGCGCAGTTCAGCCACAGTGGCGATCTGGCCGCTGGGGAAAACTTGTACTGTTTCGCCTACGGCAAGTCTGCCCTGCGCCACACGGCCCCACAGCACGCGCGGCTGCTCACCCGTGCCACTGCCCTGGCGGGCCACGTACTGCACCGGCAGGCAAAAGGCGGCGGCGCGGGCTTCTTGCAGCGTGGGCAGGCCCTCCAGCAGTTGCAGCAGCGATGGGCCTGCGTACCAGTCTGCCTTGAGCGGCGTGGCCACGTTGTCGCCACGCAGGGCCGATACCGGCACGATGCCGGCGTGCGTGAAACCGGCCTCGGCGGTGAAAGCTTCCAGCGCCACCGACACGGCGGCAAAGGCCGCTGCAGGGTCGGCCACCGCGTCGAGCTTGTTGACCGCAAACACGATGCTGGGCAC
>JANNEX010000091.1:0-4866 GCA_031379155.1 Rubrivivax sp. | reverse complement strand
GCCGGCAATGGCGCCGTCGCCCACGATGTCGTGCTTGAAGCCTGCGGCCAGCGGCAGATCAAACGAGACCTGGTCGGTCAGCATGTAGGTGATGCCGCCCGTGGGCTGGGTGTTGGCCTTGATGTCAGCCTTGGTGCCGGCAAAACTGGGCGCGCTGAGGTCACCGCTGGAGACATCAGGCTTGATCTGTGTGACACCGCCGCGCAGCAACCAAGAACCTGCCGACTGTGCCTGCGCCGAGCCCGCCACAGCCATGCACAACACAGCCGCTGCCAGGGCCACGCGATTGAATCTTTGACTCATGTTCATGTTCTCCTGCGTGATGGGCTAGAGCCAGCCCACATTGGCCAGCGCGCGCGAAATCAGCTGCGCCACCAACTGGTGCCCATAAGGCGTGGGGTGGAAGCCGTCCGAGAAGGCATAGGTCTTCCACCAGTTGGCGCCACCGGTGGCGCCGGCGGGCGCTGTCAACGCCGACAGCGCCGTGGCCGTGCAGGTGGGGAAGCTGTAGATAGCCAGGCCGTCGCTGCCCGTGCCCACACTGGGGCATGCCGGGTCTTTGACGTTGCTCAGGCCAAACTGTGCCGGCATGGCAATCTGGTCATTGAAGGCGGTGTTGAAGTCCACCACCACCACGGCCGCATTGCCGGCAAACTTGGTGCCCAGTTGGGTGTTGAAGGCGTTGACCCAGCCTTTGAAAAGCGCTTCACTTTGCGCACGCGCAGCAGCGCCGGTGGCGCCGCCACCACTGGCCAAGGCAACGCCGTCCAGCACACGCTGAAAGCGCGGTGTGTTGGTGATGCCTGGCATGTTGAGCAGCACGATGCGTTGCGCGCCTTTGTCCAGCGCCAGGGTCTTGATCTGGTTGTAGAAGGCATCAGCCAGCGCTTGCATGTAGGTGCCACCGACCGCAGCCAGGCCAGCCGCGCCGCCGGCTGCCGCCGTGCCCACTTGGTTAGGGGTGAGCAGCGTGCCCAGCACACCGGTGTAGGCAGCACCGCCGTCGCTGGCCGCGCGCAGATAGGCACCCACAAGGTTGGCGGCGTCGTTGCCGCCACCGTCCACCACCAGCAAGTCACCGGCAGCGTGGTTGCCCGCCGCCACCGCCGTGGCCAGTTGCACGCTGACGGTGCGCGGGTCAGCCGCCGTGAAGCCGGCGCCGGCACCGTTGATGACACCGCCACCAATCGCGTAGTTCCTGCATCCGGGTGCTGGATTGGCAATGAAGGTGGTGCCGTTGAAGGCGTAGAAGTTGCATCCCTTGTCGAGGCCAAAAGTGATGGCCACCCGTTCGGGGTACATCAGGCTGTCTGTGCCCTGCACGGTGGCGCGCACGCCGCCGAAGGTGCCGACGTCAGCCAGGCTGTCACCAAAGGTTTTGACCGCGCTGACCGACTGGCGCGGTGTGGTGTCGCCACCACCGCCGCCACAGGCCACCAGCAACACGCCCAGCGCGGCGGCGGGCCATTTCTGAACTCGGAACATGCCATCTCCTTGAGAGCAAACCGCGCGCAACGGCGCGGCACATGCGGCACACCTGGGGCGCGCCCTCACAGCGTCGACGGTGGGTAAAACCGCACGACCGTTCGATTTTGTCGGCGCCAATATAAGCCGCAGATTCGGTCAGCGGTGACCGGCCTTACCCTGCTTTGCTGGCCCAATCACGCACGACCTTGCGCATCACCTGGCGCATGACCTTGCGCATGACGTTGCGCACGCCGTGGTGCGCCCTCGAAGGCGCTAGAACGGGTTGCGCTGCGCGCGTTCCAGCGCCAGCGTTGCCAGTGTGGACTGGCCGCCCACGCCCAGGCGCTTGTCGTCAGACCACAAGAAGCTGGCTGGCGTGGCGCCGGTGGTGACGGTGGCCGTGGTGCAGTCGGGCAGCACGGCTGTGCACACGGCGCTGCTCACGTCGGTAAAGCCAAAGCTGGTGGCCGAGCGGTTGAGCGCCTGGGTGCGCAAATCCAGCTGCGCCAGCCCCACATAACGCCCATCCAGCAAGACCTTGACGCCCAGGCGTTCGTTGAAAGCCGTGCTCAGGCGCGTGATCAGCGCGGCACGGTCAAAACCGCTGGCCGCATTGGCCACCGCTTCGGCGCGTGCAAAAGGTGTCATGCCCAGGTCGGGCAGGTTGGCCACGATGACCTTGGCGCCCAGACTGACCATGCGGTTGACCACATTGATGGCCATGCGGTCACCCCGGGCGCGAATCTCGGTCAGCAACGCGGCTTCAGACACGGCGGGGAACTGGGCGTAGAGCTCCCACACGTCGTTGCTGCCGGCGGACACCAGGGCCAGGTCTTTGTCGACAAAGCCGCCCGCTGCTGCGCGGGCCTCCACCTGCACGACCACATCGGCCACCTTGGCCCCTGCTGCCGCCTGCATGAAGGCCTTGGGCACTGCGGGCGTGGTGGCGGTGTTGCACTCAGCAAAAACATAGCCGTAAGTGCCCGCTATGTACTGCACCCAGATCGGGTTGAGATTGCAGTCAAACGCGCTGGTGGTGGCGTCAAGGCCGTTCACGCCGTAGCGCTTGCCGTCGGTGCGCAGGGTGCTGGTGTCGTCACCAAAGGCAAACACACGCTGGGCGACAAAGGGATCGAACTGCGAGGTGCCACCACCGCAAGCGGCCATCAGCGCCACAGCGGTCAGTGCCGTGGCCACAGCGCGCGGCCAGCGTCGGGTGGCGGTGCGGTTGAAAGTCATCTGAACTCCGAAAGGGGGTTGGGGCCTGGGGTTGCGGCCTGGGGTTGTGGCCTGGGGTTGCGGCCTGCAAGCGCAGGCGGCGCTGTGTTCAGGCACTGGCGGCACGTTCGAGCCGGTCGCGCACGCCGTCCCACTCGGCGCCGGGTGGGGGCGACTCCACCCAGATGGCAGTGACGCCGGCAGAGTCGAGTTCGCGCATGACCGAAAACAATTCGTGGGCCACCGCTGCGGCATCGTCCGGCATGGCCCGGTGGACCCAGCCCGGCGCCACAGCGGGGACGAGGCGCGAATATACCGCGACCACCCCCGTGCCATGGCCCGCCGCCTGGCCCGCAACCTGCCCCGCAACTTGCCCCGCAGCGCCCGGCGCAACGGGCCTCTGGGCCGCAGCGCCTTGCAGCTTTTGCCACAGGGCTTGGCTGCTGAACAAGTGCAGCGGCAGCGTGGGCGCGTAATGCGAAGCCAGGCTGCCCGACACGCGGGGTGACGCGGCGTCGCGGCCCTGCAATGTCAGGCCCAAGACCTGCTCAATCTGCACTTGGGTCAACTGCCCCGGGCGCAGCAAGGCCGGCAGCGCACGGGTGCAATCAACGATGGTGGACTCAATGCCCACGGCGCAGGCGCCACCGTCCAGCACCATCAGGCCGAGCCCCAATTCCTGCACCACATGCGCCGCCGTGGTGGGGCTGACACGGCCAAAGCGGTTGGCGCTGGGCGCCGCCACCCCCAATACGCCCAGGCCTGCGGCTTCTTGCAGCAAGGCCAGAGCCATGGGGTGCGCGGGCAGGCGCAGGCCAATGCTGTCCTGGCCGCCTGCAGCCGCCGCCGCACAAGCGGGCCGGCGCGGCACGATCAGCGTCAGCGGGCCGGGCCAGAACGCAGCCATCAAAGCGCGTGCACCGGAACTGATGTCGTGGGCAAAAGCTTCAGCTGCGGCCACGCTGGCGATGTGAACAATCAGCGGATGGTCGGCCGGCCGGCCCTTGGCAGCGAAGATGCGTGCCACTGCCGCATCGTCATCAGCGCGCGCACCCAGGCCATACACCGTCTCGGTCGGGAAGGCCACCAATTGGCCTGCCGCCAAGCGTTGTGCGGCCTGGGCAATGGCGCTGGACCCTGTCAACACAGGCATCAAAAACCAGCGCTCAGAACGCCGCCAGACCCAGCAGCGCTGCGGCTTGCAAGGCAGTGGCGCGTGCGGCAGCGGCGCTGGCCGCAGTAACCGTGAGATGACCCATCTTGCGGCCCCGGCGCGCCTGCACCTTGCCGTACAGATGCAGCCGTGTGCCGGGCAAGGCCAGCACGGCGGGCCAGGGTGGGCTGCGCTGAGCAGTCGCGCCAGCGTCAAACCACAAATCGCCCAAGAGGTTGAGCATGACGGCCGGCGAATGCAAGCGCGGCGCGACCAGCGGCAAGCCAGCCAGCGTGCGCACCTGCAAATCGAACTGCGACAGGTCACAAGCGTCAATGCTGTAGTGGCCCGAATTGTGCGGGCGCGGCGCCATCTCATTGGCCACCAATGAGCCGTCTTCCAGCACGAAGAACTCAACACACAAAACACCCACGTACAGCAAGCCAGCAGCCAGCTGCGTGGCCAGGGCGATGGCGCGCGCTTGTGTGGCCGCATCCACATCGGGTGCAGGCACCTGCGTCACCGCCAGGACGCCGTCGCGGTGCAGGTTTTGCTGCACCGGCAGATGCACCACCGCACCGTCAGCGCCCCGCGCCACGATGACGCTGATTTCGCGCCACAGCGGCAAGCGTTTTTCCAGCACACAAGGCAAGCTGCCCAGCACTTGCCAAGCTGTCGCCAGATCGGGCAAATGCGCCACCGCCATCTGGCCCTTGCCGTCGTAGCCCAGGCTGGATGTCTTGAGGATGCCGGGCAAGAGCGCGGCCATGGCAGACGAAGCCGCCGCGTCGGCGGAGTGGACCACGGCATACGGCGCGCAAGGCACGCCGGCTTGCGCGAAGCAAGCCTTCTCACGCGCGCGGTGCTGGCAAATCTCCACCGCGGCAGCGGGCGGCGACACCGTGCAAACCTGGGCCAATTGGCGCAGCGCGGCGGCCGGCACGTTTTCGAATTCGGTGGTCACCGCCGCGCACGACTGCGCGAGTTGCGTCAGCGCAGCAGGGTCAAGGTAGGCGGCCGCAAGGTGC
>JANNEX010000679.1:0-1560 GCA_031379155.1 Rubrivivax sp. | reverse complement strand
TGCGGCCGGCAAGTCCACGCTGATGGACGCAGTGCTGGCCTTCGTGCCCGAGGAGGAGAAGGTCAAGTACAGCGCGATGACTGGGCAGAGCCTGTTCTACATGGGCGAGACGAACCTCAAGCACAAGGCGCTGGCCATCGTGGAGGAAGAAGGCGCCAGCCGCGCCAGCTACGCCTTGAAGTTGCTGCAGAGCGAGGGCGAGCTCACCATCGCCAGCACCGGCAAAGACCCCGCCAGCGGCAACCTCATCACGCAGCAATATCGCGTCGAAGGCCCGGTGGCCTTGCTCATCACGACGACGGCGCGCGACATCGACGAGGAACTCATGAACCGGTGTCTGGTGCTCGCCGTGGACGAAGGCCGTGAGCAGACGCGCGCGATCCACGAGCGCCAACGCGCGCGGCGCACGCTTGATGGCTTGTTCGCCAACCGTGAGCGCCAGGCGCTGATCGCACTGCACCAGAACGCGCAGCGGTGCTTGAAGCCGCTGGACGTGCTGAACCCGTTCGCCAGCTTCCTGACCTTCCCCGACCAGACGACGCGGCTGCGGCGTGATCATGAAAAATACCTGACGCTGATCGACACCGTCGCCTTCGTGCACCAGCATCAGCGGCCGATCAAGAGCGCCGAGAGGGCCGGTCAGCGCGTCGAGTACATCGAGGCCACGCTGGCCGATGTCGAACTCGCCAACGCAATAGCGCATGACGTGCTCGGGCGCAGCCTGGACGAGTTGCCGCCGCAGACGCGCCGGCTGCTGAAGCTGATCGACGGCCACGTTGGCGCCGAGTGCCAACGTCAGGCCATCAGGCGTGCTGATTACCGCTTCGCCCGGCGCGCGCTGCGCGAGGCCATCGCCTGGGGCGACACGCAGCTTCGCCTGCACCTGGAGCGCCTGGTCGAGCTCGAGTACCTGATACCGCGCCGTGACGGTGCTGGAGGCAAGTTCACGTATGAGCTGGCGTATGAACTCGCCGCTGATAGTGACGACAAGCAGCGCGCGCAGGTGGCTGGCCTGATCGACATGGCCGCGCTCGAAGCCGCGATGGCCAGCACCAAAGCTGCACCGACCTTCACGTCTACGGTTACGAAGTCGCGGGGTTCAGACCCACAAGTCGCGGGGCGGTTGCGGGCGACAAGCGCCCCGGTTGCGGGCATGTCGCGGGCCGGCCCATCGGCCGATAAGCCAGTATCCATGAGGGTTAAAGCCGTTGACGCTGAAGATGACGCGCAAACGCACTGTTCCGGACTCAACGGAATCGGCGCACCGTACCCACATGCCGCCGTTCCTTTAGCCGCTGTTGCTGCTGGGGCCTGACGTGCCGCCAGACACAGGAGTACGCGGCCATGCCGCGTAAAGGCCAGCGCCTGAAGACGCGGCGCCCCTCAGCCGTCAAGCCGGCCGGGCCGGTGCACAAGACTGCCGACGCGCTGGCCGGCAATCGCCTGGTGCGCTACATGGAAGAGCACTTCGAGTGGATGCTCGTCAGCGGCTACAGCCCAGACACGATCCGCGCCAGACGGCAGGCGATCCGCAAGTTCATCGCCTGGGCCGACGAGCGC
>JANNEX010000678.1:0-1971 GCA_031379155.1 Rubrivivax sp. | reverse complement strand
GCTCAGTGCACGACCCGCGAGAAGGAAAATTCGCCGCCCAGCACATCTACCGGAATCACATCCTTGGGCCCGAACTTGCCCTGCAAGATGAGCTTGCTGACCGGGTTTTCAATGCGCTGCTGAATCGCACGCTTGAGCGGCCGCGCACCAAACACCGGGTCGAAGCCGACCTTGGCGAGTTCGGTCAAGGCCGCCGTTGACACGTCCAGCTTCATGTCCAGTTTTTCCAGCCGCGATTCCAGCAGCTTCAACTGGATGCGCGCAATGCTTTCAATGTGCTTGCGGTCGAGCGCGTGAAAGACCACGGTCTCGTCGATGCGGTTCAAAAACTCGGGGCGGAAATGCGCCTTGACCTCGGCCGCCACGGCGTCGCGGATCTCGCTGCTGGGCTTGCCCACCATCTGCATGATCATCTGCGAGCCCAGGTTGCTGGTCATCACGATGACGGTGTTCTTGAAGTCCACGGTGCGGCCCTGGCCATCCGTCAAACGGCCATCGTCCAGCACTTGCAGCAGCACGTTGAAGACATCCGGGTGGGCCTTTTCCACCTCGTCCAGCAACAGCACGCTGTAGGGCTTGCGGCGCACGGCTTCGGTCAGCGTGCCACCTTCGTCGTAGCCCACGTAGCCGGGCGGCGCGCCGATGAGCCGGGACACGCTGTGCTTTTCCATGAACTCGCTCATGTCGACGCGAATCATGTGGTCTTCGCTGTCAAACAAAAAGCCGGCCAGGGCCTTGCACAGCTCGGTCTTGCCCACGCCGGTGGGGCCCAGGAACAAGAAGCTGCCCAGCGGGCGATTCGGGTCACTCAAGCCCGCACGGCTGCGGCGGATGGCGTCGGCGACGACGGTGATGGCTTCGTCCTGGCCCACGACACGTTCGTGCAACTTGTCTTCCATCTGCAAGAGCTTGTCGCGCTCGCCCTGCATCAGCTTGGCTACCGGGATGCCGGTGGCGCGTGAAACCACTTCGGCGATCTCTTCGGCGCCCACCATGGTGCGCAGCAGTTGCGGCTTGCCGCCCTTGCCGCCCTTCTTGCCGCTTTTGCTGATTTCTTTGGCTTGCGCTTCTTTCAGGCGCTTTTCCAGCTCGGGCAGCTTGCCGTATTGCAGCTCGGCCACGGCATTGAAGTCGCCCTTGCGTTTGAGTTCGTCCACTTGCTGGCGCGCGCGGTCTATCTCTTCTTTGACATGGGCTGAGCCCTGCGCGGCGGCCTTTTCGGCCTTCCAGATTTCGTCCAGGTCCGCCGCTTCAAGCTCAAGTTTGCTGATCTCTTCTTCAATCAGTCCCATGCGCTTGATCGACGCTTCGTCCTTCTCTTTGCGCACCGCTTCGCGCTCGATCTTGAGCTGAATCAAGCGCCGGTCCAGCTTGTCCATGGCCTCGGGCTTGGAGTCGATTTCGATCTTGATCTTGGCCGCCGCTTCGTCGATCAAGTCAATCGCCTTGTCGGGCAAAAAGCGGTCGGTGATGTAGCGGTGGCTCAGCTCAGCCGCAGCCACGATGGCCGGGTCGGTGATCTCCACACCGTGGTGCACTTCGTACTTTTCTTGCAAACCGCGCAGGATGGCCACCGTGGCTTCGACGGTGGGCTCGTCGACCAGCACCTTTTGAAAACGCCGCTCGAGCGCGGCGTCTTTTTCAACGTACTTGCGGTACTCGTTGAGTGTGGTGGCGCCTATGCAATGCAACTCGCCGCGCGCCAGTGCCGGCTTGAGCATGTTGCCGGCGTCGATGGCGCCTTCGGCCTTGCCGGCGCCCACCATGGTGTGCATCTCGTCGATGAACAGGATGATGCGGCCTTCATCGGCCGCCACTTCTTTGAGCACGGCCTTCAGCCGCTCTTCAAATTCGCCACGGAATTTGGCGCCGGCCAGCAGGCCCGCCATGTCCAGCACCAGCACACGTTTGTCCTTGAGCGAATCAGGCACTTCACCGTGCACGATGCGCTGGGCCAGGCCTTCAACGATG
>JANNEX010000668.1:0-2009 GCA_031379155.1 Rubrivivax sp. | reverse complement strand
ACCAAGCCCCGCCCTCTGCCGACGTGCCGCAAGAGACCGACAAGCTCTTGCAATGGCTGGACAGCAGCGACGGCACTGATAACCTGGTCAAGGCCGCCGTGGCCCACCTGTGGTTTGAGACCATTCACCCTTTCGAAGACGGCAATGGCCGTGTCGGCCGCGTCATGGTGGACTTGGTGCTGGCCCGCGACGCAGGCCCCAGCAGCCGCCTGCTGCGCATCTCGCAGCAATTGCTAATCAGCCGCAGCCAGTATTACGACGAACTGCAGCGCGCCCAACACGGGCCGCTGGACGTGACACCGTGGGTCGTCTGGTTCATCAGCCAAGTGCGCCTGGCCTGCGAAGCAGCGTCACAGCTCATTGACCTGTCGCTGGTCAAAGCCAGGTTCTGGGAGTCGCACCACGACAAGAACCTCAACGCACGCCAACGCAAAGCAGTCAACTTGCTGCTCGACGCCGGCCCCGGCGGATTCGAAGGTGGCATGAGCACAAAGAAGTACGAAAGCCTGGGCCCCACCTCACGCGCAACGGCCACGCGCGAACTGGTCGAACTGGCCGCACTGTCCCTGCTGCGCCAAAAAGGCGCCGGCCGCTCCACCCACTACCACATCAACCTGCAAGGCTGGGACGCAGAGCCAGCAAAAAGCCCAACCACCACCGCCACCTGAGCGGCAGGCGGTGCCCGGCGGGGGCCTACTCGCACCCAAGCACAGGCCCTGCCTCACCAAGCCTGGGCCCCGCCCCATTGACAGCCCCCACCCACCCCGGCCTAATTTGCCTCACCGTCCATCATGCAAGACCGCCGTTCCGTATGTAGAAACACGGACCCGACGCCGCGCCAGCCGTCAGACACTGCCCACCCAGCCACCGACCCGTCGGCCACCACCGCACTCCACAACGGCACCACAGCACCCAAGCCCATGGCCAAGAACCACAGCGTCAAAGCCGACGCCAACGCCCCCGCCGTCAGCGCACTGTTGGCCCGCTTTGCCGCACAACACCCCAGCCGCGGCTGGAGCGACGCGGTGGACGCCGAAGCCCACCGCACTTTTGCCAACTGGGTGGGCTGCGCCATCGGCCCGTCTAACCACGAAACTGTGTGGGCTGCGTTGGCCAGCGTGCAAGAGCTGCAACCCTCAGCGCAAGCCAGCATCCTGGGCCGCTGCGACAAAGTCGACATGGCCAGTGCTGCACTCATCAATGGCATCAGCTCACACACCTGGGACTTTGACGACACCCACCTCAAGACCATCATCCACCCGGCAGGCCCGGTGGCGCCGGCCGTGCTGGCATTGGCCGAACATCTCAAACTCAGCGGCCGCCAAGCCATTGACGCGCTGGTGCTGGGCATTGAAGTCAGCTGCCGCGTCGGCAACGCCATCTACCCTGACCACTACGACCGTGGCTGGCACATCACCGGCACCACCGGCATGCTGGGCAGCGCGGCGGCTTGCTCGCGCTTGCTGGGCCTGGATGCGGCGCGCACGCAGATGGCGCTGGGCATTGCCGCCTCACAACCCACAGGCCTGCGCGAACAGTTTGGCACCATGAGCAAACCCTTGCACCCCGGCGCGGCGGCGCGGGTGGGGCTGATGTCGGCGCTGATGGCCAAACACGGCTTTACTTCCAGCCCACGTGCGCTGGAAGCACCGCGTGGCCTGCTGCAAGTGTTCAGCGACAAGACCGATTGGAGCGAGGTCAGCACTGACCTGGGCATTCGTTGGGAGTCTGCCCTCAACACCTACAAGCCCTTTGCCTGCGGCATCGTCATCCACCCCGCCATTGACGGCTGCGTGCAACTGCGCAACGCTCACAGCCTAACGGCCGACATGGTGGACCGCATCACCCTCAAGGTGCATTCGCTGGTGCTGGAACTGACGGGTAAGAAGACCCCCGCTGACGGGCTGCAAAGCAAGTTCAGCGTCTACCACTCGTGCGCCGTGGGCATCATTTTCGGCCGTGCAGGTGAGCATGAATACACCGACGAAATCGTCAACCGCGCCGACGTG
>JANNEX010000667.1:0-6342 GCA_031379155.1 Rubrivivax sp. | reverse complement strand
GCACGTCGACGCCAAGCGCTACTTGTGCGCCACAGTTGAAGGTTATGCCGTTGCACTGTCCGCCGACAGCCAGCGCAGCCTGGTGCTGCAAGGCGGTGTTTTCGACGCGGCCCAGGCGGCGGCCTTCATCGTCAAACCCGGTGCTGCCGACGCCGTCAAACTTCGCCAATGGGACGACCTGGCCAAGCAGGCCGGCGCCATCACGCCGCCGCTGGCCCACTTCATGACGCGCGCCGCACGCTGCGCCCTGGTTTGACCCTGACCTGGCCCATCGTGCTGGCCGTGCTGTGCGGCGCGGCGCTGCACGCTGGCTGGAACGCACTGGTCAAATCTGCCGGCGACAAGGCGGCGGACACGGCGTTGCTGCAAGTCATGGGTGCTTGCGTGGCGCTGCCGCTGCTGCTGTGGGTGGGTCTGCCCAGCGTTGCGGCCCTGCCTTTCATCGCCACATCGCTGTTCATCCACGTCGGGTACTACATCGCGCTGGCCGGTGCTTATGAACATGGCGAGTTGGGCATGACCTATCCCATCATGCGTGGCTTTGCACCACTCTTGGTGGCGCTGGCCAGCAGCTCTTGGGTGGGTGAAGTGCCCAGCGCCACGGCCTGGCTGGGCACCCTGGCCATCACGGCGGGCGTCACGCTGGTGGGGTTGGCGCACCCGGGGCAGGCGCTGCACCACGGCAAGGCGCTGGCCTTTGCTTTTGCCAACGCCGCCATCATCGCCGTGTACACGCTGGTCGACGGCCTGGGCGTGCGTGCCGAAGCTGCTGCGGGCGGCAATGCGCTGAGCTACATCGCCATCCTGGTCGTGCTGGACGGCTTGCCCTACCCGCTGCTGGTGTGGCTGCGCCGCAGCCGTGTGCAGCGTGTGCAGATGCGGCTCTACGCGCGCCAGCGCTGGCCGCTGGCGGCGCTGGGTGGTGCTGCTTCGATGGGCAGTTATGCCATTGCGCTATGGGCCATGACCCGCGCGCCTGTGGCCAGCGTGGCGGCGCTGCGCGAAACCTCGGTGCTGTTTGCGGCGCTGCTGGGCACTTGGCTGCTGAAAGAGAAGTTTGGCTGGCAGCGTGCGCTGGGCACAGCCGTGGTCGTGCTGGGTGTTATTGGCTTGCGACTGGCCTGAAAAGATCGGCCTGAAAACACGCGCTTGAAGCCGCTCACAATGCAGCTACAACATTGACAGGAGAAGCACCATGGCAGACACCGTACTCGTCTCGGGCGGCAGCGGCTACATCGCCGGTTTTGTCATTCGCCAACTCGTCGCCGAGGGCTGGTTGGTGCATACCACCGTGCGCAGCCTGGCCAAAGAAGCCGAGGTGCGCAGGCTGCTGGCCGTGGACAACAGCCGCCTCAAATTTTTCGCCGCCGACCTGAATGCCGATGCTGGTTGGGCCGAAGCCATGGCTGGGTGCAGCCACGTCGCCCACGTGGCCTCACCCGTGCCCATGGGCTCGCCCAAAGACCCGCAAGAGCTGATCAAGCCAGCACGCGACGGTGCCCTGCGCGCCTTGCGCGCGGCCAAGGCAGCAGGCGTGAAGCGCTTCGTCATGACCTCATCAGTCGCCGCCGTGGCCTACGGCCGTGGCAAAGGCGTACACAACTTCACCGAGGCCGACTGGACACAACTGGACAAGCCCGGCATCTCGGCCTACGTGCAAAGCAAGACCATTGCCGAGCGCGCCGCGCGCGACTGGGTGGCGGCTGAAGGTGCGGGCATGGAGTACTGCACCATTAACCCTTCTGTGGTGTTAGGCCCGGTGTGGAGCCGCGACTATTCGGCCAGCGTCATCATCGTCAAGAAGATGCTCGACGGCAGCATGAAGGCCATGCCCGACATCGGCTTTGGCGTGGTCGACGTGCGCGACGTGGCTGACCTGCATGTGCGTGCGCTCAAAGCACCCGGCATGGCCGGCGAGAGGTTCATCGCCTCGGGCCGCTTCATGAAGCTGCGCGAGGTTGCCGACGTGCTGTGCGCGCAGTTGGGGCCGCAGGCCGCCAAGGTCAGCCAGCGCAACATGCCCGACTGGCTGGTGCGCATCGCGGCCTATTTCAACCCCATGGCGCGCGCTGTCGTCAGCGAGTTGGGCAACACGCGCAACCAGGACGCGTCCCACGCCAAGGCCGTGCTGGGCTGGGCCACGCGCCAGGAAGAAAAAAGCATCGTCGACGCGGCGCGCAGCTTGCTTGATCTAGGCATCGTGAAAGTCTAGTCACCAGATTAAGCCCATGAGCCTGCCCGGCCGCCCGAAAGGCGAATACCGCAGTGCGTAGCACGAAGGTACTCCAATGACCTTGCCCAGCCAAGCCCGCATCGTCATCGTCGGCGGTGGCATTGCCGGCTGTTCCACCGCTTACCACCTGGCACTGCAGGGCCAGCGTGACGTGCTGCTGCTGGAACAAGGCAAGCTGACCTGCGGCACCACCTGGCACGCCGCTGGGCTGATAGGCCAGATGCGGCCCAACCGCAACATGACGCGCATGAGCCAGTACGGCATTGGCCTGTACAGCCAGCTCGAGGCAGAGACCGGCCTGGCCACGGGCTGGAAACAATGCGGCAGCGTCAACGTCGCCGCCACCAAAGAACGCTGGCAGGTGTTGAAAAAGCAGGCCGCCTTGGCGCGCAGTTTTGGCGTGGAAGTGCAGCTCATCACACCCAAAGAAGCCGGCGATCTCTACCCCGTGATGCGCACCGACGACTTGCACGGCGCACTCTGGATTCCCGGCGACGGCAAGGCCAACCCGGCAGACCTGTGCATGAGTCTGGCCAAGGGCGCGCGCCAGCGTGGCGTGAAGATGCTTGAGGGCGTTGAAGTCACGGGGGTCATCACCCAGAACGGCCGCGTCAGCGGTGTGCAAACCGCGCAAGGCGATGTGGCCTGTGAAGTGCTGATCAACTGCGCCGGCCAATGGGCGCGCCAGTTTGGCGTGCTGGCCGCTGTCAACGTGCCGCTGTATCCGGCCGAACATTTCTACATCGTGACTGATCGCATCGAAGGTGTGCACCCCATGCTGCCGGTGATGCGTGACCCTGACGGTTTCATCTACTACAAAGAAGAAGTCGGTGGCCTGCTCATGGGCGGCTTTGAGCCGGTGGCCAAACCCTGGCGCCTGGAGCCCATCCCCAGCACGTTTCAGTTCCAGTTGCTGGACGAAGACTGGGAACAGTTTGAGCCGCTGATGAAAAACGCCATCCACCGCACGCCTTGCCTGGAAACGGCGCCGGTGAAGATGCTGCTCAACGGGCCTGAGAGCTTCACGCCCGACGGCAACTTCATCCTTGGCCAGGCTCCTGAACTGGGCGGTTATTTCGTCTGCGCAGGTTTTAACAGCGCGGGCATTGCCAACAGCGGTGGCGCCGGCCGTCTGATGGCTGAGTGGGTGCTGGGCGGTGAGGCACCCAGCGACTTGTGGGACGTGGACATACGCCGCTTTGCGCCCTTCACCGGCAACCGCAAGGCGCTGGCCGAACGCACCGGCGAAACCCTGGGCTTGCACTATGCCATGCGCTGGCCGCGCCAGGAATTGCAGACCGGCCGGCCGCTGCGCACCAGTCCCTTGTATGACTTGCTGGCTGATGCTGGCGCAGAGTTCGGCAGCAAAAACGGTTGGGAGCGCGCCAACTATTTCAGGCCGGCGAACACAGCACGTCCCGCCTACTGCCTGGGCCGCCCAGGCTGGCTGCCCTGGATGATCGAAGAGCAACTTGCCACTCGCCAAGCCGTGGCGCTCTACGACCAGACCAGCTTTGGCAAGCTGCTGCTGCAAGGCCGCGACGCGTTGGCCGTCTTGCAGCGCCTGTGCGCCAACGAGATGGACGTGGCAGTGGGCCGCTTGGTTTACACCGCCATGCTCAACCAACGCGGTGGCTTCGAGAGCGACCTGACCGTGCTGCGGCAAGCCCAAGACCGTTTTCTGATCATCACCGGCTCAGCCCAGCCCACGCGCGACGCCGACTGGATCAGGCGTCACATCGCGGCCGATGAATGGGCGGTGCTGACGGACGTGAGCGCACTGACCAGCGTGCTGTCGGTGATGGGCCCACGCGCGCATGAACTGCTGGCGCGGTTGAGCGCGGATGACCTGTCGCCGCAAGCGCTGAAGTTCAGCCACAGCAAAGACATTGACCTGGGCCATGCGCGGGTGCGTGCGGCACGCATGAGCTATGTCGGTGGCCCCGGCTTTGAGCTTTATGTGCCGGTGGAAATGGCGCGCCATGTCTACCTGGCGCTGCATGAGGCTGGTGCCGACTTGGGCTTGAAAAACGCTGGCTACTACGCGCTGGACGCCCTGCGCATAGAAGCCGGCCGCCGCGCCTGGGGCCACGAACTAGGGCCTGATGAAACGCCGTTGCAGGCCGGGCTGATGTTTGCCGTCAAGCTGGACAAGGCCACGCCTTTCATCGGCCGTGAAGCGCTGCGGCTGGCCCAAGACCAGCCCTTGGGCAAGAAGTTGCTAACCTTTGTCTTGGATGACCCGCTGGCCTGGGTGTGGGGCGGTGAAGCCATCACCCTGGACGGCGCCACGGTGGGCGAAATCACCTCCGCTGGCTTCAGCCCCAAAGCCGGCGCCTGCGTGGGCCTGGGCTATGTGCGCGGGTCGGCCGCCGAGCAGCCGCACAACGGCACAAAGGTGCGCATAGACCTGTGGGGCGCGCCAGTCGGTGCCACGGCCTGGGACCGCTGGCCGACCTAAACTTCAAACCATGAAAATTGAGCAAACAATCGCTTTCATCGGCGGCGGCAACATGGCCTCGGCACTGATTGGCGGCTTGGTGCGCAGCGGCACAGCGGCTGGCCAAATCGTGGTGGTCGAGCCGCTCGACGCCCAGCGCGACAAGCTGTTGCAAAGCTTTGGCGTGACAGCGCAAGCGGCGGCCGATGCGCGCTTGGCCGGCGCGGCCACCGTGGTGTGGGCCGTCAAGCCGCAGCTTTTTGCGCAGGCCGCCGCGCCTTGTGCGCCCTTCATTGCGCAGGCGCTGCAACTCAGTGTCATGGCCGGCATACGCAGCGACGCCATCGTGCTGGCCGGTGGCAGCCAGCGCGTGGTGCGCGCCATGCCCAATACGCCGGCACTCATTGGCCAAGGCATTGCGGGGCTGTTTGCGCGGCCGGCTGTCGACGCTGCCGCGCGGGCCGATGTGCAAGCCTTGTTTGCGCCAACCGGCGCTTCGCTGTGGGTCGAGCATGAAGACGACCTGGATGCCGTGACGGCGTTGTCAGGCTCGGGCCCGGCCTACGTCTTTTACTTTCTGGAAGCCATGGTGCAGGCGGCGGCCGAGATGGGCCTGACGCCCGAGCAGGGCCGCTTGCTGGCACAAAGCACCTTTGCCGGCGCAGCGGCCTTGGCGCAGCAAAGCCCGCTGTCGCCTACGGCGCTGCGCGAGCAGGTCACGTCCAAGGGCGGCACCACGCACGCGGCCATCTCGTCGCTCGATGCCAGCGGTGTGAAAGCGGCCTTTGTGCAGGCGCTGCATGCGGCGCGCTTGCGCGCTCAAGAGCTGGGGCGCGTCTGAGTCTGTGTGCCGGCTTTGACGCGAAACTTCAACGCGATGGCCGCCACCAGTGCAAAGGCGACTGAGCCGTCCAGCCACAGCAGCAGGGGCAGCGGCACAAACGGCATGACCAGCGCCGCCGCCCAAGGCGCGGCCAGCATGGCCGCGCTGCTGTAGGCCTGCAACTGGCCCGACACCTCGCCCGTGCGGCCGGCAAAGTGCTGCACCAGCACGGTGTTGGAGCGAATGGCCTCGATGGACGCAGACACGCCGGTGCAGAAAAAGACGGCGCCAGCGGCATAGGGCGCCAGGTGCAGCGGCAGTAAAAAGGCCAGACCCAGCACGACAAAACACAGGGCCGTGGCGAGCACGGAAAGGGTCGTTGCCGTCATCGGGTCCATGGCCGCCACCGCCGCTGAACGCCGTGTCATGACCAGCGCCGCCAGGATGCCGCCTGCGCCCGAACACGACACCAACACACCCAGCAAAGCCTTGTCAAAACCGGCGTTGCGCAGCAGCACGGGCAGCGGGTGGTTGACGAAGAACACCATGAAGGCGAAGACCGTCACGGTGGCCAAAAATTGGTGCAGCAGTGCGCGGTCCAGTGGGGCGATGTGAGTGTGTGCCGAAGTGTTGGCTGCGGCGCCACCGACGGCGGCTTGAGTGGGTGGCGCGCCCTCCCAAGCGACACCCAGCACCAGCACCCCTGCCGCCAACGTCAGCACGATGGATGTGCCCAGCGCAAAGCCGTCACCCAAGACCGACGCCATCGAAGTGCCGATGACCGGCGCAGCAATCTTCGAGACATTGCGCAGCAAGCCCAGCACGCCAAAGTAGCGCGGCACATCG
>JANNEX010000646.1:0-4437 GCA_031379155.1 Rubrivivax sp. | reverse complement strand
GCACGCACGTACTCAGGCGTGAAGCCCGGGAAGATGGCAATCACCTTGCCGCTGTCTGCCCGGTACCAGCTGCGGCACTGGCCCCACACCGACGGGCCCAGCCTGTCTTGCAGGCCCTGGTTGTAGGCCTGCATAACGTCTGACTTGATAGCCATGCTTCTTTTGCCACGCCGCTGCACTTCTTGCATGGCACGCACAGCAAAGCGCACGCCGGGCTCGATGAAGAGCAGCGTGCTGGTGTGGCCGGTGGCGGTGTTGGGGCCCAGCATCAAAAACAGGTTGGGGAAGCCTGCCACCGTCAACCCCAGGTGCGCCTGCGGACCTTCTGACCAAGCCTGCTCCAGCGTGACGCCGCCCCGGCCGGTGATGGGCAGGTGGTTCAGCGAATGCTGCACATCAAAGCCAGTGGCGCAGACCAGCACGTCCAGCGGCCTCTGCTGGCCACTGGCCATGAGCACACCCGTCGCATGGATGCGCGTGATGGCTTCGGTCACCAGCGCCACATGCGGCTGCGTCAGGGTGGGATAGAAGTCGTTGGAATAGATGATGCGTTTGCAGCCCAGCGGGTAGGGCGGCACTAGGCGCTGGCGCAGCGCGACATCGCTGACTTGGCGCTTCCTGTGCACGGCCGCCGTCTTGAGCATGCCGCGGCGCGCCAGCGTGCCTTCATCAAAGCCGCGCCGGCCCCATTCGAGCAAATGGAACCACAGGCTGCGCACCAGCGCGGCATAGGGCGGCAAGCGGGCCAGCAGACTGTCTATGGCGAAGTAAGGCCGGTCTATGCGCGGCAGCACCCAGTTGGCGGTGCGCTGGAACAAGTCCACTTGCGCGGCCAGTGCGGCGATGGGCGCCAGCAACTGCGACGCGGTTGACCCGGTGCCGATGACGCCTACGCGCTGTCCAGCCAGCGGCGCGCTGGCGTCCCACTGCGCTGAATGCAGCAGGCGGCCTTTGAAGTCAGCCAGGCCAGGAATGTCGGGCCAGCGTGGCTGGCTCAGCGGCCCCGTGCTGCAGATGAAAAAGCGTGCTGAAAACTTTGCACCGGCTTCGGTGCTGATGAACCACCGCCCGGCGCCTTCATCAAACTGGGCGTTGCTGATGCGCTGGCCCAGGCGCAGGTGCGGCGCCAGGCCAAAGCGGCGCAGGCAATGCTGCATGTAGGCCTGGATTTCCGCGGCAGCGGCAAAGCGCCGCTTCCAGCGCGGGTTGGGTGCGAAGCTGAAGGCATACAAAGGTGCGGGCACATCGACGTGGGCGCCGGGGTAGCGGTTGTCCCACCAGGTGCCGCCCAGGCCGGCGGACTTTTCCAGCATGACGAAGTTGTGCTGTCCGCTGCGTTTGAGGGTTATGCCGGCGCACAGGCCCGACATGCCCGCACCCATGATGAGCACTTCGTGTTCTTCCACCGGCGCGTCAGCGGCGGGGTGGCGCGCGTCCAGCGTGCGCAGCACAAAGTCGGCGATGCGTTCCAGGGCCTGGTCGGCGCTGGGCAAGGCGCCGCCATGCAGTTGGAAGACATGCCAGCGCTGGGGTGTGATCTCGGCGCGCACAGCGACGCCAGCGGCTTGCAGCGCGTCGTGCAACTGCACCGCTTGGCCGTGCAGCATCTCGTCGGTGCCGGCCTGAATCAGCGTGGGCGGCAGGCCACGCAAATCAGCATGCACGGGGCTGATGGCGTGGGCGTGGGCATTGCCGGCGCACTGCTCCAGGCAGGCCCGCATCCAGGGCAGGCTGAGCATGGCTTCGCCTGCCGGTTCGGCCATGTCAGCAGGCAGCTTTGCGTCGACCAGGGGCGACAGCAGCACCAAGGCCGCTGGCTGGACATGCCCGCCACCCCGCAGCGCCAGTGCAGTGGCGGCGACCAGAGTGCCGCCTGCGGAATCACCGGCCAGCACCAGCGGCCCTTGTGTCGACAAGGCCAGCGCGGCTGCCAGGGCGTCGTTCAGCGCAGCCGGCAAGGGATGTTGCGGCGCCAACCGGTAGTCGGCCGCAAACACGGGCATGCCGGTGGCGCGCGCCAAGCGCATGGTGATGGCGCGGTGGGTGGCCGCTGAGCCCACACAAAACGCGCCGCCATGCAGATACAGGATGTGGCCCGGGCGTGTGCAGCCGCTGGCCGGCCGCAACCATTCACCCGGCACGCCGCCCACCGTGGCGGACTGGCGCCGAACACCGCGCGGTTTGAGCGTTAGCAGCGCTATCCAGCCCAGCCAGCGCCTTTGCAGGGTGATGGACACACGTGGTGAAAACACCGGCTTGAGCAGGCTGCGCAAGGTCAGGCGCAAGAGTGCGGCGGCCAACGCGTCGAAGGCGCCTTTTGGCGAGTAGGTGTGCACAGACATGGTGGCGCAGGCAGGAAGTGCAGCCCCATTTTGTCCTGCGCACGCTGCTGATACGCTGCGGGTCAACACTCAAACAGCACTTCGCCATGCTCACCACCCGCCAAGCCGTTTTCCGCAAGTTCTGGCACGCCGTGATGCCACTGTCACAACTGGCCACGGGCCAGCCGCAGCCCTTCACCCTGCTGGGCGAAAACATCGTGCTGTTTCTTGACGCACTGGGCCAGCCGGCGGCGCTCAAAGACCGCTGCTGCCATCGCACCGCGCGCTTGTCCAAGGGCCGCTGCGTTGACGGCAATTTGCAGTGCGGCTACCACGGCTGGACCTACAACGCGGCAGGCCGCGTCGTCCGCATTCCGCAATACGAGGCGCAGCGCGCCATTCCCCCCGACTACCGCACACCGGCCTTTAGGTGCGTGGCGCGCTACGGCTACGCCTGGGTGGCGTTGATAGCCCCGGGTGAAGAGCCGCTGGCGCCCATCCCCGACATGCCTGAATTCGAGGCCAGTGGCTGGCGCACCATCTTCCAGTTCTACGAGACTTGGGCCACCAGCCCATTGCGGGCGCTGGAAAACAGCTTCGATAACAGCCACTTCAGCTTCGTGCACCGCGCCACTTTTGGCGTGGCCGAGCAGCCCAAGCCCAGCCGCTATGAACTGGTGGAAAAGGACAGAGGCTTTTATGCCCAGACGGTGATAGACGCCAGCAACCCGCCGGCCTACCACCGCGTCAGCGGCAGCCAGGACGCCATCACACAACGGCACATGCGCAACGCCTACTACCTGCCGTTTTCGCGCCGGCTGGACATTGAATATCCCAGCGTGAATGGGCTGCCGGGCAAGCGCCACGTCATCGTCAACTGCTTCACTCCCATCGACGACGGCCACATTCAACTGGTGCAATGGCTGTTTCGCAACGACGCAGAAGCTGACTGCCCGGCGCAACTGCTGATCGACTTTGACCACGTCATCACGCGCGAAGACAAAGACATCCTGGAGTCCACCGACCCTGACGCGCTGGTCGACACACGCCGCCGCGGCGTCGAGTTTTCAATGGATTCCGACAAGCCCGGCATGCTCATCCGCAAGCAGTTGATGGAGCTGCTGGCGCGCCACGGTGAGGTTGAAGTCCACCGCTGATAGAAGGGCGGATTCGATGCGGGACAATGCCGCGTCATGATTCAACAACGCACCCTCAAGACCCTGACCCGCGCCGTGGGCGTGGGCGTGCACAGCGGCCTGCGGGTAGAGCTGACGCTGCGCCCCGCACCCGCCGACACCGGCGTGGTCTTTCGCCGCGTGGACCTGTCGCCGCCGGTGGACATACCTGTGTCGGCCATGGTCGTTAGCGACACGCGGATGGCAAGCACCATTAGCGCCGGTGGTGACCCCGCCGCGCCCAAAGTGCAGACCATCGAGCACCTGATGTCAGCCTGCGCAGGCTTGGGGATTGATAACCTGTTTGTCGACATCAACGCCGAAGAAGTGCCCATCCTGGACGGCAGTGCGGCGAGCTTCGTCTTCCTGCTGCAAAGCGCGGGCATCCAGGTGCAAGACGCCCCCAAACGTTTCTTGCGCGTGAAAAAAACCGTGGAGCTGCGCGAAGGCGAAGGTGCGACGCTGAAGTGGGCGCGGCTGGAGCCTTTTCATGGCTACAAGCTCAGCTTCGAGATCGAATTCAACCACCCGGCGGTGGACGCCACCGGCAGGCGTGTGGAGTTTGATTTTTCGCAAGGTGTCTACAAACGCGACATCGCACGCGCGCGCACCTTTGGCTTCACCAAAGATGTGGAGATGATGCGTGCGCGCGGCCTGGGCCTGGGCGGCAACATGGACAACGTGATCGTCATTGACGACTACCGCGTGCTCAACAGCGACGGCCTGCGCTACGACGACGAGTTCGTCAAACACAAGATCCTGGACGCCATTGGTGACCTGCACATTGCCGGCAAACCGCTGCTGGCCAGCTATGTGGCTTTCAAGAGCGGCCACGCGCTGAACAACAAGTTGCTGCGCAAGTTGTTGGCTGACGAAAGCGCCTTTGAGGTCATCACCTTTGAGCGTGATGCCGATGCGCCCAAAGCCTTTGCTGACCTGGC
>JANNEX010000638.1:0-5356 GCA_031379155.1 Rubrivivax sp. | reverse complement strand
GCCGACGGCAGCAACATCCAGCAAATCAGCTTCAACCAAAGCCACGAACGCAACCCCGTCATCCGCCCTAACGGCGACATCATGTTTGCGCGCTGGGAACACGTGGCCGACCGCAACCGTTTTGCCGTTTTCCGCAGCAAGCCTGATGGCACCGACATGTTTGTGCTGTACGGCGCGCAAAGCCCGGGCAACAGCTTTTTGCACCCGCGCGACATGGACCCCAAGGGCAAGTACGCAGGCCAATTGGTGTCGACGCTGATGCCGCTGTCGGGCACCCAAGAAGGCGGCTCGCTGCTGATGGTGGACGCGGCGCGCTACTCTGAAAACAACACGCCGGCCAACACCAGCGTGCCCGCAGTTGGCGGCCAGGTGGCCGCCGCCATGGACCCGCTCAACCCCACACGCACGCTGTCCGACGGGCGCGGCCTGTCGCTGGCCGGCCGTGCCACCACGCCCTACCCGCTGTGGGACGGCTCTGACCGTGTGCTGGTGGCCTGGCGCCCTTGTGAAGTCACGCGCAACGGTGTCGTGGTGTCGTGCACCACGCTGACCACGGACGAGCTGGCCACGCTGGGCGACACAAATCGCACCATGGCCGCGCGCGCCACTGACACGGTGCAGGACAACGCGCCTTCGGCCTACGCGATCTACATGTTTGACCCAGGCAAACAGACCTGGCTCATCGTGGCTTCACCGCCCGTTGGCTTCATGCTCACCGACCCGGTGGCGCTGACAGCACGCACCGAACCCAATGTCGTCGAGCCCACCACGGTGGACGCCGCACTGGCGGCACAAAACCTGGCGCTCATTGAAGTGCGCAGCGTGTACGACACCGACGGCCTGAATCGCATGGCCGAAGGCATGCTCACGGCTTCTGACCGGGCTGCAGGCTGCACCCAAAGCATCCCGCTCAAAGCGCCTGCCGACACGGCCGACACACGCAGCCAGGTGGCTGACCTGGCGCGCATGAAAAACCCCGCCGACGCGGCTTACGGCTGTGCGCCGGCGCGCTTTGTGCGCGCCATGCGCGGTGTGCCGCCGCCGGCTGGCGGCATGGGCGCGCGCCAGGCCATTGGCGAGACAGAATTCGAGCAGATGCAGATTCTGGGCTACGCGCCTATCGAGCCTGACGGCAGCTTCAAGCTGCAAGTGCCGGCCGACGTGCCGCTGGCGCTGAGCGTTATCGACGCCGACGGCCGCGCCATCCAGACCCACACCAACTGGATCCAGGTGCGCCCCGGTGAACGCCGCACTTGCGACGGCTGCCACAGCCCGCGCCGTGGTGCTGCACTCAACAGCGGTCCGGTCGTCAACACCTTGCCCACGGGCATCAAGACGGCGTTGTCAGCACAGCATCAAAGTGGCGAGACCCTGGCTTCGCTGCGCACCCGCCTGGACCCCACGGCGCTGGCCTTGGCCACGCACCCGGTGTTCAACGATTACTGGGCCGACACCACGCAATCAGGCGTCAGCGCGCGCGCTTCCATCTCGTTGCGCTACACCGGCAACGCCAGCGCCACTGACGACCTGGCCACGCCTGTGCCGGTGAATGGCGTCATCAACTACCCCGAGCACATCCAACCCTTGTGGACACGGGCGCGCGGCACGAATGGCAGCCAGACCTGCGTGAGCTGCCATGCCGACACCGCCAAGCTGGACCTGCGCCCCAACATTGCCGGCACCGGCCGTTTGGTGTCGTATGAAGAACTGCTGCTGGGCGACCCGGTCATCGACGCCAATGGCCGCCCCGTAGTGCGTTTGCGCGACGGTGTGCCAGAGGTGGTGCGTGGCCCGTCCCTGGTGGAAACCAGCTCGGGCGCGGCCAGCACGGCAGGCCAGGCACGCAAGAGCCGTCTGACGGAAATCTTGTGGGGCCAGACCTTAAAAGTGGATGCCGCTGCACGCACCGCGCACCCCAACCCACCGGCCACTGCGCCTGACCATGCCACCATGTTCAACAAGGCCGAACGCCGGCTGTTGGCCGAGTGGATGGACCTGGGCGGCCAGTACTACAACGACCCCTTCGATGCCAACAGCGGCATCCGCACGGTGGCGGCTTTGAGCCAGGAAACCTTCCTGTCGCAAGTGCAGCCCATCCTGCGCAACCAGTGCGCCGGTTGCCATCAGGCGGGGCTGGGCAACCCGCGCAACCGCTTTGTGTTGACGGGCAGCGAAGAGGGCGACTTCAACGTCACGCTGTCCATGATCAGCAACACCTGCACACCGGCGGCCAACGCCTTGTTGATGCGGCCCAGCACGGTGCCGCACCCCAGCGGGGATTTGACACAGACAACGGCCTTGCTGCCGGTGGGCAGCAGCGGTTACAACCAGGTGGCCGCCTGGATACTGCGCGGCTGCCCCAACAACTGAGTGCGGCCATGATCTGCAGCACCCACTAACTTTCATGATGCGGGGCAGCGCCCCGGATCATGGAAGAGTTCCACATCAACGATGACGCGACACACGACCACACACCTTGCACCCGCCCTGGCTGCCGCCGCCGCGCTGCTTCTTGCATGCGGCGGCGGCAGCCCGTTGGGCACCCCCGAAACGGTAGCCAACCCGCCCGGGGCCAGCGGCCAAAAGCTGTCCTTCGCCTACTTCCAACGCTGCGTCAACCCAGTGCTCAACCAGGTGCTGCGCGTCAACATCAACGGCGTCATCTCCAACAACACCTGCGCTGCGGCGGGCTGCCATGACAATGCCAGCGGCACGGGCGGCGCATTGCGCCTGTTTGGCAGCGCGCCGCCGGTCGATCTGTCGCTGGCCCCGGCCGCAGTGCGCCTCACCGACATGTACAAGAACTACTATTCTTCGCTGGGCGAAACCGTGGTGGGCAGCCCCGAGCAGAGCCGCATCGTCAACAAGCCCCTGGTGCGTGGTGTGCTGCACGGCGGTGGCTTGATTTTCGAAACCCAGGACGACCCGTCGGCCAAGTTCATCCGCTATTGGGTCAACCGGCCCATGCCGCAGGGGCAGGACGAATTCAGCGTCGCCGCCAACACCATGTTCACGCCCGCCGACCCAGCCACTGGCGCTTGCAACTCAGACTGATTTCTGCCTTTTGATGCCCTGTTTGTTCAAGCCTTTGCGCGCCTTGGCGCTGGTGCTGGCGTGCACGTCTGCCTTGGGCCAGGCTGTGCCCGCGCCGGAGCCGGCTGCATCCCCGCCCGCCACAGCTGCGCCAGCGGTGGCAGTGCCCGCACCGGTGGCCTTGCCCGTCGTCAAAGACGGCGCAGAGCGGCTGCAAGTCAACGCGCCTTTCATCGACTTGCACACGGGCCCCGGCCGTGGCTACCCCATCTTCTTCGTGGTCGAACGTGGCCAGTGGATCAGCGTGGAGCTGCGCCGTACCGACTGGTACCGCGTGCGTGCCGCCACCGGCCAGGTGGGCTGGGTGCCACGCGGCCAACTCGAATCCACACTCACCGAAGCCGGCGCCGGCAAGACCTTTCGCGACGTGGTGCTGGACGACTACCTGGGCCGCAAGTTAGAGCTGGGCGCCGCCTGGGGCCGCTTCAAGACCGAGCCCATGCTCAAGCTGTGGACGCAATACCGGCTGGCTGACACCGTGGGCGCTGAGCTCAGCGTGGGCCAGGTGCAAGGTGTGTTTTCTGGCACCGATTTCTGGGCCATGAGTTTGACGTCCGAGCCCTGGTCAGACCGCCGCCTGTCGCCGTTTTTCAGCGTCGGCCTGGGCAAGTTCAAGAACATTCCCAACGCCAGCCTGGTCAACGCCAAAGCCACTGACGCAAAATTGGCGCACGCCACCATAGGCCTGCGCTGGTACCTGGCAGAACGTTTTGTGGTGCGGCTGGACAGCACGCTGTACACCGCCTTTGTCTCAGACCAGCGCAGCACTGAATACCGTGCCGCCACGCTGGGCATTGCCTTCTTTTTCTAAGGGCCGCGCAACATGCCTTTTCACTTTCGCCTGCTGATGTTGACCCTGGCTGCGGCTTGCCTGCCGGCTGTGGCCCAGACCACGCCGCCAGCAATCACAACCGCAACAGCCGCCGAACAAGTCATCGTGCCGCAGGTGGAAAGGCGCGACATCAAACGCCCCAAATACCCGTCCAACGACTTTGCCTTTGGCCTCTATGGTGGCACTTACGCGACACAGAATTTCGGCTCTGCTGCGGTGAGTGGTTTGCGCGTCTCGTACCACATCACCGAAGACATTTTTGTCGACGGCACGCTGGGCAAGACCAAGGTCAGCGACGAACTTTTCCGCCAGGTGCTTCCCGGTGGCATCTTCGTCAACCGCAGCGAAAAACTCAGCTACTACGCCATCTCTGCGGGCTACAACTTGCTGCCCGGCGAAGTCTTCTTCGGCCGCAGCACCGCCAAGGCCACGCAGGGCTACATCCTGGCTGGCGTGGGCAGCACCAACTTTGCCGGCCAAAAGCGCCAGACCATCCACGCCGGCTTTGGCCTGCGCCTGATCCTGGCGGACTGGTTTTCACTGCAAGCCGACGTGCGCGACCACATCTTTTCGCTCGACCTGCTGGGCAAACGCCAGAGCACGCAGAACCCTGAAATCACCCTTGGCCTAACCTTGTTCTTCTGATGACAACCCTGCGCCAAACCTTTCTTGCTTTGAGTTTGCTGGCCAGCGTGGCGGTGCATGCCGCCGTGACGCCGCAAGCCACCGCGCCCGACTTCACATTGAAGGGCGCCGACGGCCGCAACCTGCGCCTGCAAGAGCAGCGCGGGCAGGTCGTGCTGGTCAACTTCTGGGCCAGCTGGTGCGGCCCCTGCAAACAAGAAATGCCGCACCTGGGCCGCCTTTACGACAAGTACAAAAGCAGTGGCTTCACGCTGCTGGCCGTGAACATTGACGACGACGCGGGCCACGGCTTGGCCACGGCGGTCAAGTGGGGTTTGAAGTTCCCCGTGCTGCTGGATTCGCAAAAAGCCGTGACCCGTTTGTACGACCTGGGCGCCATGCCTTCAACCGTGCTGATTGACCGCGACGGCCGTGTGCGTTACTTGCACCGTGGTTATCGCGAGGGTGTGGAAGAGATGTATGAGCGCCAGATTCGAGAGCTGGTGAAAGAATGAAATTGACCCACCCCCGTAGCGCCTTCGGCGCTCCCCCTCAAGGGGGCGCACCCAGCGGCCCGGCGAAGCCGGTTCTGCGGCTGCTGCTTGTTGCGGTTGCCTGGGTGTTGTGCAGTGCTCTGGGCGGCTGCGCCATCCAGCCCTGGGTCAAGCCTTACGAGCGCGAAAAGCTGTCCGACCCCATCATGCAGTTTGCGCGCAGCGCGCTGGCTGACAAACACCGCGAACACATCCACAACGTGCGCGAAGGCGCGCGTGGTGCCACTGGCGTCCAGGGGGGCGGTTGTGGATG
>JANNEX010000078.1:0-11017 GCA_031379155.1 Rubrivivax sp. | reverse complement strand
GTGGCAAGCTCATGTTCTGCGGCAACGGCGGCTCGGCCGCCGACAGCCAACACCTGGCGGCCGAACTGAGTGGCCGCCTGGTGGATGACCGACGCCCGTTGGCCGGCCTGGCCTTGTCCACTGACAGCTCTGCCCTGACCTGCATTGCCAACGACTACGGTTTTGACGCCGTGTTCGAGCGCCAGGTGCTGGCCCTGGGCCGTGCGGGCGACGCGCTGGTGATGATCTCGACCTCGGGCAATTCAGCCAATCTTGTGCGTGCAGCACAAGCGGCTCGCCAGCAAGGCGTGATCACCGTCGGCCTGCTGGGCCGTGACGGCGGCAAGCTGCTGGCTTTGTGCGACCACGCGCTGATCATCCCCAGCACAGTCACGGCACGCATCCAGGAAGCGCACATCTTCGTCGGCCACTGCTGGTGCAGCCAGATCGAACAAGTGCTGGGCCTGGCGTGAAGGCACTCCCCCCCGAAAGCGCCTTCGGCGCTCCCCCCCGGGGGGGCGCACCCAGCGGCCCGGCGGAGCCGGTTCCGCGGCTGCCGCTCGGTGGGGGTGTGCCATTGCCCAGTGCCGAGGCGCTGGCGCGCGCCCGCGTGCTGGTGGTGGGCGACGCCATGCTCGACCGCTACTGGTTTGGCGGCGTCGAACGCATCTCACCCGAAGCCCCGGTGCCCGTGGTGCGTGTGTCGCGCGAAGAAAACCGCCTGGGTGGCGCCGCCAACGTGGCCATGAACGTCAAGAGCCTGGGCGCGCAGTGCACGTTGCTCACCGTGGTGGGTGACGATGACGCCGGCCGCAGCCTGCGCCAGCTGCTTGAGCAGCAAGGCATCAGCGCCGTGCTGGGCACCGACGCACAGCTGCAAACGGTGGTCAAGCTGCGTGTCATTGGCCGCTCGCAGCAGTTGCTGCGCATCGACTTCGAAAACAAGCCCGACCACGAAGTGTTGCAGCTCATGCTGGCCGACTATGAACGCCTGCTGCCCGAGCATGACCTGGTGCTGATGTCCGATTACGGCAAGGGCGGCCTGACGCATGTGGGCCACATGATCGAACAAGCACGTGCCGCGAACAAGCCCGTGCTGGTCGACCCCAAGGGCAGTGACTTCAGCCGTTATGCCGGCGCCACTGCCATCACGCCCAACCGCAGTGAACTGACGCAGGTGGTGGGCAGCTGGTCGGACGAAGATGACTTGTCCAAGCGTGCCAACACCTTGCGCCAGCAACTGCGCGTGCAAGGCCTGCTGGTGACGCGGTCTGAAGAAGGCATCAGCCTGTTTGACGACAGTGGCCATCTGCGTTTAGCCACGCAAGCGCGCGAGGTTTACGACGTCACCGGCGCCGGCGACACCGTCATAGGCGCGCTGGCCGCCCTGATGGCCGCCGGCATGAGCCTGCGCGACGCCGCACCGCACGCCAACCGCGCGGCCGGCATCGTGGTCTCGCGCTTTGGCACGGCCAGCGTGACCCTGGGCGAACTGGCGCTGTGACTCACGCTCTTGCCCAAGACGGCAATTTGCTGCGCAAGCTGCTCAAGCGCACTGACAGCGTGGCCATCGCAAGCCTGCCGCGCCCCATGGTCTTCACCAACGGCGTGTTCGACATCCTGCACCGCGGCCACGTCAGCTACCTGGTGGCGGCGCGCGCGCTGGGCGCCAGCCTGGTGGTGGGCCTCAACAGCGATGCTTCGGCACGTGGCCTGGGCAAAGGCCCTGACCGGCCACTGAACCGCGAGCTGGACCGTGCCTGCGTGCTGGGCGCGCTGGAGTCCGTGGACGCCGTGCTGCTGTTTGACGAAGCCACGCCGCTGGCGCTGCTCGAAGTCTACCGGCCCGACCTCTACGTCAAGGGCGGCGACTACGACATGGAAAGCATCCCCGAAACTGCGCTGGTGCGCAGCTGGGGCGGCCGTGCACTGGCCCTGCCCTTTGTGCAGGGCTACTCGACCACGGCGCTGGTGCAGCGCATCCAGCAACAGACGCCATGACACGCTTGCAGCGCGCGGCCTTCATTGACCGTGACGGTGTGCTCAATGAGGACCACGGCTACGTCTACCGGCCGCAAGACTTTCATTGGCTGCCCCAGGCCATCGAAGCCTTGGCCGCACTGCAAAGCCGCGGCCACGCCTTGGTGGTGGTGACCAACCAGTCCGGCATTGCGCGTGGCCTGTACAGCGAGGCCGATCTTGCCCTGCTCCATCAGCACATGACGGCGCAGCTGCAAGCCCACGGTGTGCAACTGGCCGGCATCTACGCCTGTCCGCACCACCCTGATGGCGTGTTAGCACCCTACCGCAAGGAGTGCGACTGCCGCAAGCCGATGCCAGGCCTGATCACGCGCGCGGCGCAAGAACTGTCACTGGACCTGGCAGCATCTTGCCTGTTTGGCGACAAGCCCAGCGACATAGCAGCCGGCCGCGCGGCGGGCCTGGCGCGCTGCTGGCTCATAGGCACGCCCGCCCAGGCGCTGGCCTGTGCCGCCGACGGCGCCAGCGCCAGCTTGTGGCAGGCGGTGCAGGACAGCAGCCGTGGCTAACGCCAAAAGTGAGTCACCGCTGCCCCTGGTCGTGCGCATCCGCAACTGGGTGGGCGACGTCGTGCTGGGCCTGCCCGCGCTGCGCCTGCTGCAAGAGCACGGCTACGCGCTGCATCTGGTGGCGCGCGGCGGCTGGGCACCCACCCTGCTGGCCGGCTACGACTGGCCGGTGTTTGTGCAGCCCAAGGCCTTGAAGGACAAGGTGGCACAGCTGCGCGGCATCGCGCGCGAGTGCGCCAAGCTCGACACCGACTTCAAGCGCCGCGACAACGCCTTGCTGCTGCCGGTGTCGTTTTCCAGCGCCCTGGAAATGCGCCTGGCCGGTTTGCGCGCGGTGGGTGTGGCCAAAGAAGGCCGCTCAATCTTGCTGGCGCGCGCCCTGCCCTGGGCGCAAACCGGCCATGAACTGGAACGTTATTGGGACGTGGCCTGCCGCTTCTTGGGCGTGCAAAAACCGCTGCCTGCCAACATCAATTTTCAGGTCGCACCCTCAGCCACTGAGCAAGCCACGCAACTGCTGGCCGCACACGGCGTGCAAGGCCGCTTTGTCATGGTCTGCCCCTTCGCCGCCGGCCGTGCCGCCACGGCCGACAAGGCCGACAAGAAGTGGCCCGCCTTTGCCGAATTTGTGCGCCAGGGCAGCCGACAGTTGGGCCTGCCGCTGCTGGTCTACCCCGGCCCCGGCGAACACGCAGCAGCGCGGGACCTCTACCCCGCTGCGCAAATGCTCGAAGGCTCCAACCTGGCCGTCTACGCCGCACTCTTGCAACGCGCCGCACTGGTGGTGGCCAATGACACCGGCCCGGCCCACATGGCCGCCGCGCTGGGCAGCCCCTTGATCAGCCTGATGGGGCCCACCGACGCGGCGCGCTGGGCGCCATGGGGGCACAGCGTGCACATCTTGCAGCGCCCAGCGCGCGATGGCCACACCGATTGGCCGCACGTGCAAGAGGCACTGACCCTGGCCCAGAAACTTCTGCATGGCAGCAGCTAACACGCCATCTGAGCCCATGCCGTCCCACCCGCGCCGCATTCTGGTCTGCCGCATCGATAACCTGGGCGATGTGGTGATGGTCTTCCCGGCGCTGCGCTGGTTGAAGTCGAAGTACAGCGACTTGCGTATCGAAATGGTGGTGCGTGACTACGCCCGCGCGCTGACCCAGGCCTGCCCTTGGGTTGACCGTGTCTGGTCGCCTGAAGAAGTGGCCCGGGCCGTGGCTGCAAAAGATGCCGCAAAAGAGCCCCCACCCGACGCTGTGTTTCACTTGCAATCCACCCGCCCTTTGCTGCGCGACTGCGCGCGCTGGGGCATCCCCTTGCGCGTGGGCAACTTGATGCGCAGTGCCCACTGGCTGCGCTGCAACCGCTGGGTGAGCTTTTCCAAGCGGCGCATGCGCGAGCATGAAAGCAGCCTGTCGTGGCGCTACTTTGCGGCCGTGTTCGAGCGCGCGCCCAGCCCGCAGCAGTGGGCTGCTTTGCTGCAAGAGGGCGGCTGGTTGTCGCTGCTGCCGCCGCCGCCATCGTTGACGCCGCAGCCGCTGCGTGTGCTGGTCCACCCAGGCTCCAACGGCAACGGCCGCCAATGGCCCTTGCCGCACTTTGCCGCCTTGGTGGAATTGCTCAACACAGCGGGCCACACCGTCAGCGTGACAGGGGCGCCCTCTGAGCGGCCAGCACTCGCGCCATGGCTGGCGCAGTTGCCAACGGGCGTGGAAGACCTGGTGGGCCGCCACTCGCTGGCCGAATTCATGCAACTCATCGCACAAGCCGACTGCCTGGTGGCCAGCGGCACCGGGCCTTTGCACCTGGCCGGCGCCAGTGGAATTCATGCCGTGGGCATCTTCCCGCCCTTGTTGCCCATAGGCGCGCTGCGTTGGCGCCCCATAGGCCCGCAGGTGACAACCCTGCAGGCCCACACCCCTGAGCTGTGCCGCAAAGCGTGCACGAATCTCACTTGCAGCTGCATGGCTGCGGTGACGCCGGCCGATGTGCGTACTGCCGTGCTCACTGCCGAACTCAGCGCCGTGCTCTCCAAGCCCGGTTGACCCCCACTCGGGGGATGTCAGGGGATGTGGATGGGGGCACCCACCAAGCCCCGCGCCGGGGGAATGACGGTCTGCACCGCGCTGCCCAAAATTCCCCTCAACCCGCAGCGCCATGCCAACAAGAGGCCAACGCAGCGGGTCGATGATCCCCTTCAACCTGTTCAAGGAGCACCACCATGATTCGCAATTTCCTGGCCTTGCTGGCCGCTGTTTTCGCCCTCTCCGCCTTTGCCGCCACCGACGCCAACCAGGCCAGTCGCGCCGAGTTGGAAACCGTCAAAGGCATTGGACCTGGCCTGTCGGCCAAGATTTTGGATGCGCGCAAAAGTGCGTCATTCAAGAGCTGGGACGACTTGGTCGAGCGTGTGTCGGGCATAGGCCCGGGCAACGCAGCGCGCTTTTCGCAAGCCGGCTTGACGGTGGGCGGCTCGGCCTTTGATGGCAAGCCTGCGATGGCCAAATCCACGAAGACGGCCAAGGCGGACAAAACCGACAAGGCCGCCAAAGGTGAAAAGGCCTCGCGCAGAGCCAAGAAGGCCGACAAGGCCGAGGCCTGATTCAATACCTCAAGGCTTCAGCGCCTCACGGCAGCAGCACGTCCGGGCCGCCAGCTTTTTTGCGGCCCGCTGCCATCAAGTCCCAGCCAAAGAAGCGCAGCACTTCGTCTTTGCGCGCTTCGGTATCGGCTTCGCCCAGGGCCAGCAACTCGCTGGTGAAGGGCGCTTCAAACAGCAAATAGCTGGCCAGCGCAGAACCGCGCGCCTGCTCACCTTGGCCACCCACACCCACACCGCGCAGCAGTGCGCGCACGGGCGCGGGCAAGGCCGTCAAGTGGCGCGCGGCAATGTCGTCGACACGTTGCGACGGCGAGATGACCAGCGCTTCCAGCGGCCGCAGCGGCGTGTCGGCCAGCGCAGAGTCGGGCAACAGCGCCAGCGTGCGGTTGATGCGCTTCATGCGCTCGATGTCCACGGCCAGCGCGTCCAAAAAGATGCTGGCCATGGCGTGGCCGGCAATCTGCGCCAGGTTGGGGTAGTCAGCAGTGGCCACCACGCGGCCCGCGGGCTCATGCATGCGGCCGGCGCCGATGATGAGCATGCGCTGCGCACCCAAATGCACGGCGGGTGACAGCGGCGCGGTTTGGCGCATGGAACCGTCGCCAAACCAGCCGGGTGAGCCGTCCACCGTCAGCGACGTGGCCGGAAAGACAAAAGGAATCGCCGACGAGGCCAGCAAGTGCGCCTGGCTCAAGCGCGACTGCACCGCCACACGTTGTGAACGCTGCCAGGTTTCAATGGGCTGTGCGGCGTCGAAGAAGGTGTAGTGCTCACCGCTGGTGTAGCTCGACGCCGTGACGGCCAGCGCGTGCAACTGCTTTTGCTCGAACATCATGGGCAAGCGCTCGAGCGGCACCATGCGCTTGAGCAACTCGGCCAGCGGTGCGTTGTCCAGCAAAGAGCGCGGCCGCGCGCGGCGCCAGCGTGCGATGACCCAGCCCACCGACATCATGGTCAGCCACATCGCGCCTGAGCGGATCACGCCCAGCGAATCTGATCGGTAGACCTGCTCGGTGCTGAAGTTCTGCCACACCTTGGCCAGCAGTTCCACCGTGGCTTCAAAGCGGTCGGCACGCGTGGCCAGCACCGACGCATTGATGGCCCCGGCCGAGGTGCCGCAGATGACGCCAAAGGGGTTGCGCAGCCGCGCCATGGGGCCCAGCGCTTCGCGGCGCATGCGCGAGATGGAGCGCAGCACGCCCACTTGGTAGGCGGCGCGCGCGCCACCGCCACTAAGAACCAGGGCGGTAAGCGGGGTCTCGTACATGAGCCCCGACTGTATCGCCGGGGCGCGCGAGCCAGGGCGGCTTCAGTCGCCGTGTTTGCCCTTGCCCTTGTCTTTGTGCTTGCCATTGCCGTGGCCTTCGTCGCCGTCGTCATCACGGTCACGGAACTTGCCCTTTTTGCCCTTGCCTTCAGGGTGCACGTTCTGGCCATACCACTGGTCTTGCACAAAGTACACGGGCACGCCGCAGGCGTTGTACTTGCCGCAGTGTTTGCGCCAGTCTTTGCGGTGGCCTGGTGGCACCCACATGTAGACGGGCTGCGGGGGCGGCGGCGGTGCCGACTGCACCACCACCATGGGGCGCGCAATGATCACCGGCTGCTGCACCACCACTTGCGGCTGCGGGAAGCGGCCGATGTCGATGCGGCCATAGACGCCGGGTTGGCTGATCTGCACGGATACGCCCACGTCAGCGGCCTGGGCCGTCTGCGTGGTCTGGCCAGTGACGGCCAAGACCAGTGCCGCAGCGGCAATGAATTTGTTCATGTGTTCTCCTGAAGGTTTGCCCGTTCTCAACGCGCCGGGGCAGCAAAACGATGGCCGCCGACACACGCCGTTTCATTCATAAACGATCTTGGCCGCGCCGCCGTGGGCAATGCCACGCCAGCGGCCCAGGGCTTCGTCACAGGGCCAAAAGCGCGCGTCGTCGCCCAACTCCAACTCGGCCGTGGCATCAGCACGTTTAAGCTGCAAGCGCACGGCCAAGCCTTGCACCAGCACACCTTGCTCGCTTTGCACACGCTTGGCCGGCCACAGGCGCAGCACGTCGGCCACGGGCGGCAGGCCGCCGTTGAGTTCCACCGCCAGGTAGCGCCCAAAACGCGCGCGCGCTGCTGCCAAGTCCCACACCTGGGTCACGTTCAAGCGCAGGCCGCCGCTGAAGCGGTCGGGTTGCAACTTGCCTTGCACGATGATGAGTTGGTCCTCGGCCATCAGCTCACGCTGGGTCTCAAAGACTTCGTCGTTGGCCACCGCTTCAATCGCGTCGCTGCCGTCGTCAAGCTTGAAGATGACGACACGCCCACGCTGGCCGCTGACGCTTCGCGGGTCAGTCACGATGCCGGCCAGCAGTTGCGGTTCGCGGCTGTCCACCACATTGGCCAGCGACAGGCGGGCAAAACGCCGCACCTCGTCGGCCCAGGCATCAAACAAGTGGCCCGACAAGTAAAAGCCCAACGCCGATTTTTCTTGCAGCAGGCGTTCACGAATGTCCCAGGCCGCCACGTTCACCAGCGCCGGTTCTTGTTTGCTGCTGCCGTGCCCATCACCATCGCTGGTGTCGTCGTTCATGTCAAATAGGCCACCTTGCAGCACGTTAGCCTGCTGCGTTTCAGCCCAGTCCATGGCCAGGCCGACGCTGGCAAGCAGGGCCGCGCGGCCACCCAGTTTGTCGGGGTGCAGGGCATCGAAAGCACCGGCCTTGACCAGCGCTTCGATGGCACGTTTGTTGACCGACTTGCGGTCCACGCGCGCGCAAAAATCGAACAGGCTGTGGAAGGGCCCGCCACCTTCGCCCTGATGCGAACCCTGGCCTTCGCGCGCGGCCACGATGGCTTCAATCGCACCCTGCCCTGTGCCTTTCACCGCCGCCAAACCGTAGCGCACGGTCTTGTCGTCGATGGGCTCAAAGCGCGCCGTGCCACGGTTGATGTCGGGCGGCTCAAAGCGCACACCAAAGAGTTTGGCGTCGGCCAGCAGCACCTTGAGCTTGTCGGTGTTGTCGGCTTCCACCGTCATGTTGGCGGCGTAAAACTCGGCCGTGCAATGCACCTTGATCCAGGCCGTGTGATAGGCCAGCAAGGAGTAAGCGGCGGCGTGGCTCTTGTTGAAGCCGTAGCCGGCAAACTTCTCCATCAAGTCAAAGATGTCGTCGGCCTGGGCCAGGCCGATATGCTGCGCCTGCGCACCGTCACGAAAAGTCTGGCGCTGCTGGGCCATCTCTTCGGCCTTTTTCTTGCCCATGGCGCGGCGCAAAAGGTCAGCGCCGCCCAACGAATAACCGCCCAGCACCTGCGCGGCCTGCATCACTTGCTCTTGATAGACAAAGATGCCGTAGGTTTCTGCCAGCACGGGCTCTAACAGCGGATGCGGATAGGTGATGGTTTCCTTGCCGTTCTTGCGCGCACAAAAGCTGGGGATATTTTCCATCGGCCCGGGCCGGAACATGGCGTTCAGGGCAATCAAATCCTCCAGCCTCGAGGGCTTGGCTTCACGCAGCATGCCTTGCATGCCGCGGCTTTCAAACTGGAACACGGCCTCGGTCAAACCTTCGGTGAAAAGCCGATACACCTTGGGGTCAGTCAGCGGCAAGTTTTCGTAGGCAAAGTCGGCGCGGTCGGGCCGGCGTTTTTGGATGAAGTCCTTGGCCAATTCAAGAATGGTCAGCGTGGCCAGGCCCAAAAAGTCGAACTTCACCAGGCCGATGGATTCGACATCGTCCTTGTCAAACTGGCTTACCGCGCTGTCGCTACCCGGCTGCTGGTAGAGCGGACAAAAGTCGGTGATCTTGCCCGGCGCAATCAGCACGCCGCCGGCATGCGTGCCAATGTTGCGCACCAGGCCTTCCACGCGCGTGGCCAGGGCCAGCAGTTCGGCCACTTCTTCTTCGGCCTTTTCGCGCTGTTCCAGCTCAGGCACTTCCTTGCGCACGTAGATGACGCCGGGGTCGGGCTCTGCAGGAACAGGCGCCAGCGTGTAGGTCTTGCCCGGCAGCCCCGGCACCAGTTTTGCCACGCTGTCCACATGGCCGTAGCCCATGCCCAGCACACGGCCCACGTCGCGCAAAGCGGCCTTGCTGGCCATGGTGCCGAAAGTGGCAATCTGGCTGACGGCATCGCGGCCGTATTTGTCTTTGACGTATTCGATGACGCGGTCGCGGTTTCCCTGGCAGAAGTCGATGTCAAAGTCAGGCATCGAGACACGTTCAGGATTCAGGAAACGCTCAAAAAGCAGCTTGTAATGCAGCGGGTCCAGGTCGGTGATGAAGAGCGAATAGGCCACCAAAGAACCGGCGCCAGAACCACGCCCCGGCCCCACCGGGCAGCCATGTTGCTTGGCCCAGATGATGAAGTCGCTGACGATCAAAAAGTAACCCGGGAAGCCCATGCCGACGATGGTCGTCAGCTCAAACTCCAGCCGTTCGACATAACGCGGACGTTCGTGTGCACGCTTGGCCGGGTCAGGGAACAAGGCTGTGAGGCGTTTGTCCAGTCCGTCATGCGACGCTTGCCGAAAGTAAGCCTCAATGGGCATGGGCTGCCCGTCCACCAGCGGTGTGGGAAAGTTGGGCAGCTGCGGCTTGTCCAGCACCAGGCTCAGGTTGCAGCGGCGCGTTATCTCCAGCGTGTGCGCCAGTGCAGAAGGGATGTCGGCAAACAGCGCTTGCATCTGCGCTTGCGTCTTGAAGTATTGGTCGCGCGTAAAACGTTTGGCGCGGCGCGGGTTGGCCAGCGTTTCGCCTTCGGCCACACACACCCGCGCTTCGTGGGCGTCAAAGTCGTCGGCTTCCAAAAACTGCACCGGGTGCGTGGCCACCACGGGCAGTTGCAGTTGCGCGGCCAATGCCACCGCAGCGCGCACATGGGGCTCGTGCGCGGGCAGCTCTGCGCGTTGCAGCTCCAAATAGAAGCGGCCGGGAAACAAGTCGGCCAGTCGCTGCGCCATGGCTTGTGCGCGATCAGCTTCGCCCGACAACAAGGCCATGCCGACAGCGCCCAGGTCGCCGCCCGACAGCGCAATCAAGCCACCACCCAACTCAGCCAGCCATTCCCACTTGATCCAGGCCTGGGCACGTTGCGCATTGCTGACCCAGCCACGCGCCAGCAGCTCACACAGGTTCAGGTAGCCCTGGTTGTTCATCACCAGCAACAACAGCCGGCTGGCTTGACGGTCGCCACCGGGCTGGCCGCCGTTGGGCTCCATCAGCACGTCCACACCGATCAGCGGCTTGACGCCCTTGCCCCGGCAAGCCTTGTAGAACTTGACGGCGCCGAAGAGGTTGTTCAGGTCCGATATGGCCAGCGCGCCTTGGCCGTCGGCGCGTGCCGCAGCGGCCAGCGCGTCGATGCGCAGCATGCCGTCGACGACGGAGTATTCGGTGTGGGTGCGGAGGTGGATGAAGGGCATGGGGGCATTCTAGAAGCGCCCCCTGGACCGCTGTGAAACGCTCAGTCCGAGCTTTTGCCCGAGCTTTATCCCTTGGGCCGCCAAGTAAACGGAAACATCACCTGCTTCCAAAACCCATTGGGCACGTAGTCGCCCACCACGCCATAGTGCGCCGGCCAGGTGCGGTCGCTTTGCACGGCGGTGCCAAACAAGTGGTCGATGAAAGCGAAGTGCGCGGCGTAGTTTTTGTCAATAGCCTCGTCGTCTTGCGAGTGGTGCCAGTGGTGGAAGTTGGGTGTCACGATGACGTAGCGCAGCGGGCCCAGCCGCACGCTGACGTTGGCGTGGTTGAACACCGCCTGGAAGCCGACGATGACGATGTAGGCGTCGATGACGTTCTTCGAAAACCCCAACACGAAGATGGGTGCCAGCACCAGCGTGCGCGTGATGATGAGTTCAAGAATGTGCTGGCGCGAACCGGCCATCCAGTCCATGTGT
>JANNEX010000632.1:0-1926 GCA_031379155.1 Rubrivivax sp. | reverse complement strand
CCAGGTTGACGAATCGCACGATGGCCTCGGGCGCGTTGCGCGGCGGTGGCACGGGCAGCACGGTCGGTGGCGCGCCGGGCTTGCGGTTGGCCGCTGGCCGCGCTGCGGCTGCTGCCAATGCCGCTTCCACTTCCAGGCGGTCTTCTTCAGGCGGACGCAAACACAGCGGCGGCGCGCCACGCGGCTCGCCCATGCGCGCCAGGATGTTCTTGGCCTGCTCGTAGCCCTGTTCCGCAGCGGCCGCAAACAGGTGCGCGGCCACCGCTTCGTTGCGTTCAACGCCGCGTGAATTGGTCATCATCCAGGCCAGGCTGTATTGCGCTTCGGCGTCGCCATGGCGGGCGGCGCGGCAATACAGCTCAGCCGCGCGCACGGGGTCGCGCGGCACACCTTCGCCGTACTCAAAAGCCTTGGCTTCCTGGCGCCAACGCTCGACGCGCGCAGGCACCACGGCTTCTCTTTCCAGCGGCGGCGCGCTGGGGCGCGGCAGGCCGTCCAGCGTGGGCAGGGTGGCTGGCGGCAACTGCGCTTGTGCGCTGCCGCTCAGGGCCAGCAAGACCAGCAGGGCGCTGCACCAGCGACGGGGTTCAACAGGCATGGCTGGGTGTGTGCGGACTCATCAGAGGTCGAAGTCTAGGCCGCGCACTTGTGTCCCCAGCCCTGGCCGTACGCCAGACGGCGTATTTCCGCACACGGCCAGGCTGCCTAAGCTGCGGTTCGCTGTCTTCCCACGCAGTGCGCCCATTTCAACATCCCAGGAGTGAACCCCATGACCCACCCCCGCCGCAGCTTCGGCAAAACCATCACCGCCGTCACGCTGGCCATGGCCACGCTGGGCTACGCCAGCCTGGCGCAGGCCCAGGCCACCATCAAGGTTGGCGTATTGCATTCGCTGAGCGGCACCATGGCCATCAGTGAAACCGTGCTCAAGGACGTGGCCTTGATGGCCATTGAAGAGATCAACGCCAAGGGCGGCGTGCTGGGCCAGAAGCTCGAACCCGTGGTGGTTGAGCCGGCGTCCAACTGGCCGCTGTTTGCCGAAAAAGCCAAGCAGCTCATCAGCCAGGACAAGGTGGCCGTGGTCTTTGGCTGCTGGACCAGCGTGTCGCGCAAGAGCGTGCTGCCGGTGTTCGAAGGCAGCAACAGCCTGCTCTTTTACCCCGTGCAATACGAAGGCGAAGAGCTGAGCAAAAACGTTTTCTACACCGGTGCCGCGCCCAACCAGCAGGCCATTCCCGCGGTCGAATATTTGATGAGCAAGGACGGTGGCGGCGCCAAGCGCTGGGTGCTGCTGGGCACCGACTATGTCTACCCGCGCACCACCAACAAGATCCTGCGCGCCTTCTTGAAGGCTAAGGGCGTGGCTGATGCCGACATCATGGAGGAGTACACGCCCTTCGGCCATGCCGACTACCAGACCATCATCGCCAAGATCAAGAAGTTTGCCGGCGAAGGCAAGAAGACCGCCGTGGTCTCCACCATCAACGGCGACAGCAATGTGCCCTTCTACAAAGAACTGGGCAACCAGGGTTTGAAGGCCACTGATGTGCCGGTCGTTGCCTTCAGCGTGGGTGAAGAAGAGCTGCGCGGCGTCGACGCCAAGCCGCTGGTGGGCCACCTGGCCGCCTGGAACTACTTCATGAGCCTGAAGAACCCGGCCAACGCTGACTTCGTGGCCAAGTGGGCGGCTTACGCCAAGGCCAAGGGTATCGCCGGCCACAAAGACCGGCCGCTGACCAATGACCCGATGGAAGCCACCAACATCGGCATCCACATGTGGGCGCAGGCTGCGGCCAAGGCCAAGAGCGTGGAGACCGACAAGGTCATCGCCGCCATGGCCGGCCAGACCTTCAAGGCACCGGGCGGTTTTGTCAGCACCATGGACAAGGAAAACCATCACCTGCACAAGCCGGTGTTCATCGGCGA
>JANNEX010000608.1:0-6106 GCA_031379155.1 Rubrivivax sp. | reverse complement strand
CACGTCTTTGGCGTCGGCCTTGGTCCATTTGGCTATGGCCCTGACCTGCGCTGAATCGGCCGTCCACTTCGCCGGCGCGGCGCGGTAGTCGGCATCGGCCTTGGCCAGCGCTTTCACCAGCGCCACCATGAAGGCTTCGTTTTCGGCCGCCCACTTGGCGTTGACAACGATGCCGTCAAACGTGGGGTGGCCCTTGGCGCCGATGCTGCCCGAGCTGGCGATGACCTTGCCGTTGCCCTTGATCTTGGACAACACCGGGTCCCAGATGAAGGTGGCGTCGATGTCGCCGCGTTCCCAGGCAGCGGCGATTTCAGGGGGCCGCATGTTCATCACGTTCACGGTTTTGGGGTCCACGCCTTCAAGCTTCATGCCCACCATCAGTTGGTAGTGCGCGGTGGACACAAAAGGCGTGGCCACCTTTTTGCCCTCGAGGTCTTTCATGCTGTTGACGCCAGAGCCGGCGCGTGCAATCAGCGCTTCGGCGTTGGAAATGTCGTCCAAGATCCAGAACAGCTTGATGTCCTGGCCCTGCGTGGCTGCGGCGGTGGCCGGGCTGGAGCCGACTTCGCCAATCTGCACGTCACCACTGGCCATGGCCTTGATGACGTCGCCGCCACCGCCAAACATGCGCCAGTTGATCTTGTAGCCAGTGAGCTTTTCAAGCTCGCCCGACTCCATCACGGTGCGCCAGGGCACCAGCATGTCCTGGTGCGCAAAGGTCACTTCCTTCTTCTGCGCCAACGCCGTGCCGGCCAGGCTTAGCAGGGCAGCAACAACTACCGCAAACTTTTTCATCATGGTCTCGCACCTGTGTGTTGTGTGGGGCTAGGTAGCGGCGCGCTGATGCAGCCGCGCCGCTGCGAGCGATTATGAAAGCGCATGCCACCGCTTGGCGATGGGGCCGGCCGCTGGGGCTTACCCGCATCAGGGCGTTGATGCCGACAGGGGCTGGGCAATCAGCAGCAAGCTGATGGCCGTGTAGGCCACCATCAACAAGGCCAGCGGCAGCATGGCCACGGCAGCGCGGCGCGGCGCCACACCAGCCGCCAGTACAACACGGTGTGACCAGACGATGGACGCCATGTGCCCAGCCACGATGGCCAGCACCGCCACCCACCAGGTCAGGCGCGCATCGACAAACGTCAGCTCAAGGTTCCAGCGCGCCGTGCCCAGCAAGTCCCACTGCAGGCCCAAGGGGTCTGACAGCAAGGGCAGCACACGCTGGCCCTGCGTCACCAGCGTGGAGAAGTTGTGCGCCACGTTGTAGGCCAGGGCGATGGGTATGAGGGTCAGCGCCAAGGCTGGCGCGCTGACGGCTGCTGGGCGCATGAGCCTGCCCGGCCGCCCGAAAGGCGAATACCGAAGTGCGAAGCACGTAGGTTGCCTGATGAGCGTCAGACTGATGCGCGCGGTGGCCTCGTAGGCCCACAGCAAGACCAGCCACACCGCCAGCAAGCCCAGCGTGCCGGCAACGATGCCATTGGTGTCCAGCCAGCGTGGCACATGGGTGCGCAGCAAGGTTTCAAACAGCGTCCACGCGGCGCTGCTGTGCAGGCCGTCAAAGACGACAGTGGCCAGCATGGCGATGACAAAGGCGACGCTGCCAGCGTCGCCGTCTGCTGTGGCGGCCGTGCCGCGCAAGCGCAGCGGCGCCAGGTGCGACAGGGTGGCAAAGACACGCGCAAACACGTCGGCGTTGGCCTGCCACACGGCGCGCCCAAAAGCCACCATGCCCGCGATGTTGAACAGCGTCCAGGCCAGCGCCGCCCAGCCCAACTTGACCGTGGAGGTGGCCAGAGGCGCCACCACTTCAAGGCCGCACCACAGCAGCAGCAGCGCCACGGCGGGCCAGCAGCCCAGTGCGTGGGGCCAGCGCCAGCCCCAGGAGATGCCCTGTGTGCGACCCAGGCGGCGCGCCAAGAGGTCAATCCATTCGAACATTAGGCGCCAAGGGTCGAGCAGCGTCCAGACACCGCCCAACAACGCCGACAGGAAGGACAGGCCCAGCCACCAGACGATCCACACCAGCGTCGGCGCCAGGTTCATCAGCGGGTCACGCGAGCCGAACAAGGCGGCGGCCAGGCTCAGCACAAACAGCGCCAGCGACAAGCCGCGCAGCAGCCGTTGCCAGCCTGGGGCCAGGCTGAATTCCCGGCCCCAGCGAGTGGCCGGTGCATCGCGCTGCTGGCGCGCAAACAGCGCAGTGGCCAAGAAGGTCAGCAGCACCACTGCGCAAGCGCCCGCCACCACATAGGGCAGTGGCAGCGGCAGGTCATAACGCTCGTCAAAGCCGTGGGCCCGCGCAAGGCCCACGCCCACCAGCACGAAGCCGCAAATCAGCCAGCGCCAAGCCTTCAAGGCGGCAGCACGTCCAGCGTGGTCAGCGGCGGCGTGTGGTGGCCACTGCCATTGCCATTGCCACTGCCAGCGCCATGCCATTCGATACGAAAGCGGCCGCTGGCCCGCGCGGTGAAGCTCAGCCCAGCCACCTCGCCGGCCTTCACCGCCACGCTGACGCGGTAAGCGTGTACGTGCAATTCGCCGGTTAGGTTGCTGCGGATGCGCCAGCGCTGCACTTCGCCTTGCTTGACCACGATGTGGCGCTGCGCGGAAGGCAGGGCGCCGTCCACCAGCGTCAGCTCTCGCCAGGGCGCGTCAACAGCCTGCGCCGATGCACTGCCCAGCGCCAACGCACACAACCACAACCACAGCCAGCGCATGCGCAAGCACCTATTCAGTCGCCACCGCCTTCCAGTTGGCGATGTTGCGCGCTGATCCCGTGAGTTCCAGGATGTGCATGCCGGTGTTGGCGCGGTCAACGATGTAGATATAACCACGCTCATCAACCTCGACGTTGTTGGTCTGGATGGCGCGGCGTGTCGACGCTTCGGTGAAGGGCAACTTGCCGACTTGCGCGGCCGGTGTTTCCAGCACCACGGTGTTGGCGTTCATGGCCGGAATGTAGAAAGCCACCTCTTTGGGCGCAAAGGGGTCGCGCACATCCAGCACGCGCACGCCGGCATTGAAGTGGGCGAAAAACATCAGGCGCTTGAAATAGACCGGCGCGTAGCTTTCGTTGGATGAGTGGGTGCCAAAGCGGCCACCGCGGGTGCAAAAACCGCCACTGGCTTCGGGCACCGTCCAGCTGGCCACGCCAAAGGGTTTGGTCTCGGTCGTGATGTCGACAAACCAGACCATCTGCCGTCCCTCAAGACACTCTTTTTGGATGGCTTCGTCGGTGACGACGATGAAGTCGCGCTTCTTGCCCAGCAAGTTTTTTTCGAACTCGGGCACCTCCATGCCGAGCAGCGGAAACACCGTGTGCGCGCCGTGCATGGGCGGCAAGTCCAGCCGCGCCACTTGTGGGTAGAGCAGGTTTTCGGGCGTCGGGTCTTTAGCGCCGGCCAGCAGTTTTTCGCGGTCAACGATTTGCAGCACACCGTCGGTGTTGGTGCCGTAGCCGAAGAAGACACGGTTGCCTTTGGGGCCTGTCGAGATGGGGCCGTGCAAAGAGATGGGCACTGCACCACCCGCGCCCGGCTGCTGGCCCACGAGGCCGAAGTCGCGGATGAAGACCGGCTTGGCAGGGTCAGACAAATCGTAGATCTGGGTCATGCGGTTGGTGCGCCACTGCGGGTGGCCCGACACCAGATAAGCGATGCCGGTGTCGCATTCCCAGAAGTTCTTGTGTGTGCCTTTGAGGCCTTTGCCAATGACGGTGAGCAAGGCCGGCTTGGCCGGATCAGTCACGTCCCAGACCTCATGCGCCTGGTTGCCAAAGACACGCAGCATGTAGAACTTGGCGGTTTTGTCAGTCTTGTCGGCTTTGGGCAAATCAGCGCCCGCGCAGACGCGCACCATCTGCGCGCCACCTTGCTCGGCCTTGCCTTCTTCACCGGGGATGTGCGCCAGGTATTTGGGCAACTTGGGGTCGGTGACGTCGAGGATGGAGGTGCCGTTGTCCTCGACCTTGCCGCTCATAGTGTTGAGCTTTTTGTCGCCGTGGTGGCCGACGTAGGCAATCCAGCGTTTACCTTGTTTTTGAATCGTCGGCTGGTAGGCCGTGCGCGCCTGCAAATCGCTGTAGCCCACCAGGCGCATGTTGAGTGCTTCGGGCAAGGCGCCCACGGTGGCGTTGACTTGCGCCAGCGCGCACAGCGGCGCGGCCAATGCAAGCAGGGCGACAGAAGTGGGCAACGGGAAGGGGCGCATGGTCGTGTCTCCTTGCAGTGTCATGTCGTGGTGCCATGATGGACCGCGCACGCTGGGTCCTGGTGGGCGCGTTGCCCGGGCTTTCCCGGGGGCTGGGCTCGGCTTGGCCAAAGGCAGTCGCGCCCACCGCGTCGTTGCCGCAGCCATTGGCACAGGCCTGCAACAATCCCCGCAACTTTTGGAGCCAGCACCATGGGCCACGCCGAACCGCAAATCGCCACCGACTTGCAATCCTTCTGGATGCCTTTTTCACCCAACAAAGAATTCAAGGCCGAGCCGCGTTTGTTTGCGCGCGCCGAAGGCATGTACTTCTACACGCCAGAAGGCCGTGCCGTCATCGACGCGTCGGCGGGCCTGTTCTGCGTGGCTGCCGGCCACTGCCGCAAAGAGATTGCCGAAGCGGTGTATCGCCAGTTGCAGACGCTGGACTTCACGGCGCCGTTTTTGCGCGGCCACGCCAAGGCTTTTGAGCTGGCGCAGCGCGTCACCGAGTACACACCGGCTGGCATGAACCGCATCTTCTTCGTCAACTCAGGCTCCGAGGCCGTGGACACGGCGATGAAGGCCGCGCTCATGTATCACCGCGTGCGCGGCCAGGCGCAGCGGCAGTTGTTTGTCTCGCGCGAACGGGCTTATCACGGCGTCAATATGGGCGGCGTGGCGCTGGCCGGCATGGTCAACAACCGCCGCGCGTACGGGCCCGGCCTGGCCGGGGTCTATCACATGCGGCACACGGCATTGCCGCAAAACAAGTTCATCAAAGGCCAGCCAGAACAGGGTGGCGATTTGGCCGACGACTTGCAGCGCTTGTGCAACCTGTACGGTGGTGAAAACATCGCCGCCTGTTTTGTCGAACCCACGGCGGGATCGTTTGGCTGTCTGCCGCCACCCCAGGGCTACCTGAACCGGCTGCGCCAGATTTGCGACGACAACGGCATCCTCTTGGTGTTTGATGAAGTCATCACCGGCTGGGGCCGCATGGGTGCCAACTTTGGCGCGCAGGCCTTTGGCGTCACGCCCGACTTGATGTGCATGGCCAAGGCCATCACCAACGGCGCCCAACCCATGGGTGCGCTGGCCGCCAAACAAGAGATCTACGACACCATCACCGAAGCCGGCCCCAAGCAGGGCATCGAATTTTTCCACGGCTACACCTACAGCGCGCACCCGGCCTCGTGTGCCGCAGGCCTGGCCATGATGGACATCTTCCGCGACGAAAAATTGATTGAACGCGCGGCTGCGATGAGCCCTTACTTCGTTGACGCCGTGCACTCGCTGGCTGATGCGCCGGGGGTTGTCGACATCCGCTCTGTCGGCATGATGGCGGCGGTGGAAGTATCAGCCGTGGGTGGCCCCGGCGCGCGTGGGCACGAACTGCAAAAGAAGCTCTACGACACGGGCTTGAACCTCAAGAGCACGGGCGACTCACTGATCCTGGCGCCGCCGCTGGTGGCCGAGAAAAAGCACATCGACGAGATCGTGGGCAAGCTGCGCGACGCGCTGGCCACGTAAATCGCGGCCTGATCGTCCCTGGCTTCATCCCCTGAGCAGCGACTTGCACAGCGCGTCAAGCGCCGCCACTGCCAGCGCAATGGGCGGCGCGGCAGCTTGCGCTGCAGCGCCGCTGACAGCGGCTGATTGCTGGCCCACGGTTTGGCGCCCGAACCATCGAAGTTGCCGTTGCAGGCGACGATAGGGCGCGTTTCGCTGGTTCGCAGGATGCTGGCCAGGGCCTGCGGGTTGGCGCTGCGCAAAGTGTCGGCGTTGGCAACTGCAGTGGCGGCAACACAGGCAATCGCCGGCTTGTTCATGGGGCTTTCCTGGGGCTTCGTTTCAGGGCTATTGGCCCCTGCCGGGAAAACTTGAGCGCAGCGTCAGCCTGCAGCTTCTTGTT